>WJJA01000569.1 GCA_014729955.1 bacterium | reverse complement strand
GAACAACAGTGTGCCACGTTTCAGCCGGTCTTCGGACCGGCTGTGGATTGAAACGTGAACAAGCGGCACAGCTGAAGCCGGGCGACCCGGTTTCAGCCGGTCTTCGGACCGGCTGTGGATTGAAACACTTTGCGAACGTCAAGGCCCGCTTCGCTAACGAGTGGCGCCCATCCTTCGGATCGGGCGAGGATTGAAACAAGGTGTGCATCATACCGGCCTACAGGACTGATCACGTCACTTACAGGACTGGTCACATCACCCGGTCAGCTGCATTCCAAGCCTTCCATCGCCTCCATCAGACGCTTTTTCCGCACGTGTTCACGGCGCAGGTCTTGCAGGTAGACCAGGAACTCTTCGCCCTTGTCTACCCGTTTCATGGTCTTTGCGGCCTTGTGCAGATAGCGTACCGCTTCGATATAGAGTTTCGGTTTGACCTGTGCAATCAATCCTTCGGCCAGATCCTTCCAGATCTGCACGGCCCGGCCTGGTGCATGGTCACGAATCGCTTCCGCAATATCATCCAATAGGTTCTCGGAGTGATAAACACCCTCTCTTTCCAGCTTTTCATACCAGTGCAGAACCCGGTCCGGCGTCTTCTCCTCAATGGCAATCCGAATAAGGAGGTTGAGAAGCGGAAACTGATGTCGGGAGACAAGCTCCTGAGCGGGCCACCCCGTCCGAGATAACGGCCATTGCTCCTGCTCCGTTGGGAGTGTTCCTGTTTCCAGGTAAGCGAGCAGGGCTTCCCTGACAACATCCCCTGCACCGGCGTGTGAAGCGCTATCAACACAGGTGAAAAAGCTGTCTGAGTGCGGATTGTGCACAAATCGTTCTGCGTCCAGCGCAGCGACAAAGGCCCAATCCTCCTGCTTCTTTCGGATATCCCGCAGGCGTGTGACCAGTCTGTCGTGGTACACGGGACGAACTCCGCCGCCATCCCGAAGTCCCTTCCAAATCCATTTCTCGGCAGAGTCCAGACTACCAGCATCGATAAGACGTTCCACCACCCGGATGTAGTTCCCCGTAATCTGTGCTTCGCGTTCGCATAGGGGAAGGATCTCATCCGTACGGCCTGCATGGCTGAGCGCAACGATGGCCCAATCCGAAATGAGGTCCCTTTTGTAGGGAGTAAGCTCGATCCATGCCACACTGCCCCGTGCTTCTGCCTGCAACTGCGATAGCAGTTCTTCCGCGACGTCATCCCAAACGCCCGCCTCGCGTTCTTCCAACAGGTATTCTTCCAGCTTCGGCAAGAGCTGGTAATCGTCCTCTTTGGCGAGATGAAGAGCCGCGAGGAATCGTTCAGATTCGGGCAACCGGCATTGCCGTAGCGCTTCAACCAGCGGGAGGAGGCACTCCTCCAACTCCATTGCCAGAACGCCGTCGTCGTCGACCGTCTCGACGATCTGATTTCCCGTCGCCAACAACTCTTCGCCCATCTCCAGGATTTCATCCGCATGGTCTTTTTCTAAGAGGAGTTGCAGTCGATGCTTGATCTCAGAAAAATCAGCGAGGTCATCCGCTTCGAACCAATAGTCCACACTGGTTGCACACGAAGCAAGGTTTGCAAGATCACCACGCACCGATTCGATGAGCCGCTCTGTTTCGTTGTCACCGGCGCCAAGCAGGAACGATAGCGACTGTGTCAACGTGGGATACATTGCCGTGAACTTGAGGATCAGGTTTACCAGTTCTTCTTTCTCCAACGATTGCAGCTGTGAAGCCAGCTGAGATTCCGGCACAGTCGTTTCTCCAGGGGCATCCTCGGATAGGATTTCTTCTTCATCAAGCTCATCGTCCTCAAACTCATCCTCCCTGCACTCCTCCTCCCCTATCACCTCTTCCAGTTCGCTCCAACGCGGATCGTCCTCCTCTGCCATAGGGACAAGCGCTTTGTTCCGGTATCGTTTCTGGAATTCCAGAAGGGTAGCTACGGCATGTTTGCCTTCATAACCGTATGGGCAGGAGCAGCAGGAGCCAAGCGTATCATTGTCCAAGAGCTTCACAAGAGTGGCATAGCGTTCGCCTCCCATCACCCAGGCGAGCAGATCACCCTCGCGTGTCACAGCAAGGTCCATGACGCGCCCGTCAGACTGGTAATCCTGACCCCTGGTGTAGACACGATGTCCGGACCAGTCGGCCATCGCATACGACGGCAGCGAAGCGAGCGTCTTCAGCCTGGAAGAGGTGTTTGGCATGGGGGTGGCCCCAGGTTTCTTGTTCGCGACACGTTGGCGGATCAGGACAACGTAGCCGGGCTTACGACGATAGATCAAATTGTAGAAAGCGTTTAAACAAAGGTGTCGTGCGTATGCTTGCCAGGATGGTCAGCCCGGGGAAAGAAGCATGATCCCGGTAGTGCTCGTCAATCAGTCCAAAGGCATGCAATGGATGTATGATCCTGCCGCTGACCATGGCCCGCATGATCGTCTTCGGTTCGGGGGTCTTAAACTCGGCCAATCCCTCTTCGAGGACTTGAGGGGGTAGAAGGTCGACCCATTCCTTCTCCCAATCGATCCAGCGTCCCTCTGTTTGGCTTAAACGATGGAGAAGATAGGCGAGTGACTGCTGCACGATGGGAAGTTCCGGCCAACCGTCCACGTAAGCATGATTGAATTTGGTTGCGTAGGTTCGAAACACGGAAGCGTACAACTGCCCCGCCTTTTCTTCGGAATGAAGCTCCCGGCCTTTCTTTGAAACAATAAACCTGCCCCGATACTTCCGCACAAAGCCCGCCTGCATCAGCAGTACCCGAAGAAGGTGAAGGGGAGAAACATCATTTTCATTGACTGCCTTGTGTACCTCGTCAAGTGCCTTAAGGTAACCATCCGGAAACCGCATACGTTCCACCGCCCGCCGCACAAATGCGCGATTCAGATTGCCGCTCTGAGTCATTTTTGTACCATTCTCTTCTTGCAGGATTTCAAGGAAGGAGCGGGCATTGACCAGTAGTTCGCCAGCCTCAAGCTCCTTCAGGGGAATGGCTTCATTGAGCTTCACGGCGGATGTATCGCTCATGAAATCTGCGTAGAACAGGGCGTGAAATTCCCGTGGTGAATATCCCCCCAACCCTTCCTGCGGTGTGGTGTTAAACTCTTCGGCTGCTTTGGACAGGAAATCCTGCATGAAAGCGACATCATCCGCTCCCATACCCTTCATCTCTTTCTCAATCATCTCCCGGAACAAGGATGCCGCTTCATCTTCCGTCGTCAACCCATCGCGATGACCCGGCGAAACTGTGTCGTCTTCGCCCGAAGAACCACTCCACTCCAAGGCGGAGAACGTACTTACCAGGCGGTTTCGGAGATGTTTGGCCTGCCGTCGATCCGCACGTGACATCGATGGAACAATCTCGGCGATCACATCCAGAAGTTCCACAGCGTCCGGCTCGGTGAAGTCCACCTCGATACGTTTGCCCCTGGGTTTGCCTTCCTCAAGCGTGCGCCGTAAGGACACCGGCATATCGGGATACCATCGCAGCAGGAATTCCCAATCCGTCCTGGAAAACTGGTAAAGAACCATTGTCTATCCTTTTCGTCGGTATCGAGGTCGTGTGGTCCGGTCGTTTCAGTGGTCAGGATTCCATGGCCATATTGCTGCCTATTGCGTTAAAATATGGATTGACAATCTCTTAGAGTAACAGGCCCATGTCTTTCCCGTGACCCGTAATTGCCGAGGTTCGAACCCGAATACTTCATCAATGAGGAGAGCCAGCTATGGTAAAGACTGGCTTTACAAGAAGATGTTCCCTTATTTATCACTTCTTCCCGGTGACGGTTTGTACCCTGAAAGAAAGAAAAACCTATTAATTGATTCACCCTTTGGGTCATCCCAAGCACGTGATCTGCTTTGTTCCGAAGGATTCGCGCTATTGCCATACAGCTTCACAGCTTCGCCCTGCATCCAACTCGCACGTAACAAGCAGAACATAACGATCCAGGTGAATCGGTCCAATAGTGATAATTACAGGAATCCTGTTCAAGGACTCATCTGCGACCTTTCCGGTAATCTCCCATGGTTCCCCTTTGGACGGGATCTTAGACTTTGTGATTTGCCCGCAGGCATTCGATGCATCAGGGTAATGCGGAGAATTCACTTGCAGCGCAATGCAAATCCGGTTATATTTGTTTCCAGTTGGCTATGTAGCTGGTAACGGATTTTTCCGGGAGGAGATACATGATCGAAACGATCCAATCCATCATCCTGGATTTTCAGGAGGCGGAACTCGAATCGGGCGTTCCGCGACACCTGAACCTCCAGACGATCCGGGACAAGGCTTCGGTCTGCATCGGGGTTCGAAGGAGCGGAAAGTCGACCTATCTGTTCCAGGTCATCGAACGGCTCCTCTCGCAGGGCGTTTCCAAAGAGAATATCCTGTACATCAACTTTTTCGATGATCGTCTCCACAACCTGCGTCAGGAAGGGTTGGCCCGGATCACCGAGGCCTACTATGCCCTGTATCCAGAAAAAAAGAACAGCGAGACGGTGTATTGCTTCTTCGATGAGATTCAAGCGGTCGAGGGCTGGGAGCCTTTTGTAGATCGGATCATGCGAACGGAAAAATGTGAAGTGTATCTCACAGGATCGTCTGCTCGGATGTTGTCCAAGGAGATCGCGACGCAAATGCGGGGACGGGCAGTGTCTTGGGAAATGTTCCCGTTTTCATTTCGAGAGTTTCTGGACTGGAAGAGTATCCCTATTGGCGATGCCTTGTCTACGAAAAAACGCCTCATGGTCCAAAAGGCTTTTGAGGAATTCTGGGAGTCAGGTGGTTTTCCCGAAGTCCTTGGACTGGAGAGACTACTACGTATCAAGGTCCATCAAGAGTACCTCCAGACCATCCTGTTTCGCGATTTGGTTGAACGGTACGATATCTCGCACCCCAAGGCAGTCACCGACCTCACCCACTGGCTTGTTGACAATTGCGCCTCGCTCTATTCGATCAACAGGCTGACCGGCTATCTCAAATCACTGGGACACAGTGTACCCAAGTCATCGGTGTCGGACTATCTCAAATGGTTTGAAGATGCGTACTTCCTGTTCACGGTTCGCATCTATGACACCTCTGTGGCTCGCAGCAACACCAATCCCAAGAAGGTTTACTGTGTCGATCATGCTCTGATCACTTCAGTTTCGTCCGGTATGCTGGTCAACTCGGGGCATCTGCTGGAGAACCTTACTTTCACTGCGATCAGGCGTCATCATAAAGAAATCTACTACTATAAGACTAAAAATGGTCGGGAAATCGATTTCATCATACCCGTTCGTGGGCAGAACCCCATCCTTGTACAGGTCTGTGAATCCATGGCCGACCCGCAAACTCACAAACGGGAAGTAACAGCGCTTCGCGAAGCGATGATGGAGCTGAGCGTTGCGACCGGGACCATCGTTACACGCAGCGAAGAGGACAAGATCGAATTTGATGGTGGAACCATCCAGATTGTCCCGATGTGGCGGTTCCTGCTCGATTTTTCCGTCCAATCTGAAT
>WJJA01000076.1 GCA_014729955.1 bacterium | reverse complement strand
GTCTTGCGAACTTTCAACCACCAGCCCAGCGGAACCAGCACCAATCCCACAATAAACGCCAGCGGCAGCAGCAGGTAGGTGATCATGCCGACATAAGCGTTCGAAAACAGTCCGATGATATGCATAATTTCGAACGCAAGAAACAGCATCACCGAAGCGGTGACCATCACCGTGCCGGTCAGGCTGACACGATTGGCCGATACTCCCCTTAGAAACGCAAGGTAGAACCTACGCATCAGTCCTCCAGTTGCGCCTGGTAGAAATCGTCATACAGCTTCTGCAGCTCACCGCTGCGAATGCCGTCTTTCAGTGCATCCGTGTTCCTGTTCATCCAGTTGTGCATGGGGTCGTTTTCGAGCAATTCATGGATGTAGGCAAGCGCCTCATCGTCGCCGAGTTCTTCAACGGCCGGAATGAAGTCGAAGTAGAAGTGCTTCCCGACTTCGTAGATCCCGTGCCACCAGGCGTAGTCCGGTCCCATCATTGCGGCGCCGTGACGAGCCCGACGACCTTCGTGATGCCACAATTCCCAGAAAATCCATTCAATATCATTGCTGAACGAGGCGGTCCGCTCGAGAGAGTTGTTCTCACGCAGGATCTTCATCACTTCAACCGCCGGCTCCGCGAATTTCACATTGTAAAGATGCACGAGGGCGTCGTACTGGGCATAATGCCCTTCATAGAACACTTTGCCGTGGCAGTTACGGCAGACGTCCTGCATATTGGCGCGCTTTTCTTCCCAGCCGTCCAGCAGGTAGGAAATCTTCGGGCGGGTCGTCCAGGAAATCCGGTCACGGTAGTCATGAGTAATTCTTTGATTCTGGGTTGCGGACGCATGGCAGGTCGCGCAGGTCGGCCCGGCGAAGTAGTCTTCCCCGACCACCCATTTCTCCGACTCCAGGTTCATCTTGCTGATGTTGGTATGATACGCAATGCCGTGCTTGGATTCTTCATAGACCTCTTTCTGCGGGTGGTCCGGCCCGAGGTGGCACTTGCCGCAGGTTTCCGGCCGGCGCACCTGTTCTCGTGAGAATGCATGGCGCACATGGCAGGCGTTGCAGGAGCCGTTGCTGCCGTCCGGATTCAACCGACCGATGCCCGAGTTCGGCCAGGAGCCGACAGCCAGCTTGTTCGGCGAATCATTGTCCAGTTTCACCTTCGCACCGTGGCAGGAAGCGCAACCGACCACCGCCGCGGGATCTCCGCCGATCACATGCGCGAGGTACGCATCGTTCGATTCGAGGATCTTGCCCGCCTCCGCATGATAACTCTGCATAAATTCGTCCGCCTCGCGAGTGTGGCAAACACCGCAGTCCTTCGGTGTTACCATGGTCGCGATCCGCGCACCTTCATGCATGAATCCGTCCTTGTCCCCGCGCGACGCCTGATGGCAGGAATAGCAGGTCACATTGTGCAGGGAGTGCTCGGAATTTTTCCACTGCAGGTAGATACCCGGGGTCTTTTCCTTGTGACAGGTCATGCATTTCCCTTCCAGCTCGGCGGAAATGCCGTACGCGCTCGAAAGAAAAACCAGCGGCATGAGCAGAGAAAGGAAAGCTTTCCATGGCATTGTGCGCTTCATCGTTGAAATCCTCCCGCAAACACTTCCTTGTGCCGTTATTCACAATTCAATCCTGCAGCTTTGCAATGGATCACTCGATACAATGAACACACTATCCTGCAGGGATGCAAGCGAAAACGGTAATATTTTGCTTCTCACATAGATAGACAAACATTTCGCCGATTGTTTTGGCGCAGAGCAAAAAAACGCCCTCCGGGAGCGTTTCACTCAGAATCTCTGCAATCGAGGCATCGCCGCCCTCCATGATCGAGATCGGGTACAGCAACAGCCTTCCAGAGCCATGATGACAACAGGCGCACAATTGAACCGAGGGGACACCAAAAAAGGCCGCCCGGTGTGATCGGCACCGGGCGGAAACCTTAGCAAGGGTTCGACATCAGCCGAAGCAGGTGTAGTTCGGTAGGCAACCTCCATGGTTGGTAGCAGGGCTTTTTACGTCCCACGTACACCCTCTCTATCGTCTTTCTTACGGTGAACTTTAACTTTTCCTCAAGATCTCGAGAGGTTTTCTTCAATCTGCGAGCGAAGCTTCGAGGGTAGACCCTTGGTTTTTCATATCAGATATCTGTTTTTCGTATTACCGAATCACTTGAAGTTTTGTCGCAAGAACGGCAACACCATTGGGGTTTTGATGTCCAGCCCTGATGTGACAGGGATCACAGAAAATCGAAAACCAAACCGTTTCACACGAAGGCGAATTCGGGGTTTTTCGAGTATAGTCCGTTTTATGGAAGCGGAACTCTATACCCTGTCTATCATGCATTATTCGCAGCAGAGAGACTCGCCACGCTCGATCTACGGTTCAAACCTTGCGAACGGCGGCACATTGTTCTATGCTTTGCAAGCGCTCAGCCTTGTCGCCGTGGGAAGACAACCGGCTCTGCAGGACAATGCTGAGACGCGAGGCAGAACCTCTCATGCAACAAGGACGGT
>WJJA01000568.1 GCA_014729955.1 bacterium | reverse complement strand
GCCGAACAGTGCGGTCGGCAGCCACATGCATTCAGCCACCCAGCGGGTAAAGGAACCCTGCGTTAATTCAGGACCGCGACTGACCGCTCCACGGACCACGGGGGGCTTGATCCACATCTCACCTTCACCATCAATGTATTTGTCACGTCCACGTATGGTGAGCGGGCCGGCCTTGATTTGCGTGATCCACACAAACGCCGGCGGATCCGTTCTCAGCACCTCCTCGGCACGCATCGCGCTCCATCCGGCTTTCGGGTTCGGCCTGAATTGTCCGATTTGACGAAACCGTACTGCGCTGAAGGCGGGTGAGCCGTCCAGCAGACCCACGGTTTTCGCATACTGACACAACGGTGCGGGATAGGCATCCAGATCGCAGCTCATCGGCGGACGGTTTCTGGAAACCTGCTGCCAGAGCTGTTCCCGTTCACGCGCAGTTTGCGTGTCAAAGGACGGCGAACTCATCTCAACCTCCTGTCGGTCATTGGTTTGAACACAGCAGGGTAGCAGGTCCAAATCCATGTCCCGGATGCACCTTGATCCATGTTTTATCGCCTCTTGGCAATCGGATCCATGCAGACCATTGCATCCTGTCGCTCTTCGAGGAGGCAGCATTCGTTGAAGCCGTGAACACGTTCCTGATTCAAATGATTCCCAACGACAATCTGCTTGAATCCTGCATTACAATGCATAAAAAATCGTCATGCAAAATCATTGAACTCATGCAACACGTCCGTCTCTTACGTATACTGTTTGGCGACGGAAAGAAACTCGCTTATCGAACGAAGACAGCCATTTCAAGCAGGAGCCGGGAATTTGAAAGCGGCATTTATCGTTTCCACAGGACGCACAGGCACGGATTTTTTTACGACCCTTTATAATGAGGTTGTGTCCAACGCCTGGAGTTTGCATGAGCCGAAGCCCGCGTTTCGGGGACGTGCGCGTGAATTTCTGCAACGTGACCCCACACCCGTGGAAAAGCTCAGATTCCGAGCGTCAAGACAATTACGACACCTGCTGCGTCCCGAGGACTGCTACATCGAAACAAATTATCACCTTTTTGCCGCCATCCCGTTGATTCGAGAGTCTTTTCCGGATGCTTACGTGGTGCATGTCGTACGAGACGGTCGCGCGGTAGTCACCAGTTGGTTAAATCGTTGGCGTTACATCACCAATGACCATATTCGTCCCGAGCATGTGCCCGGTGACCCTGCGGTCGATCATTGGGGCGACTGGAACCCGCTCCAGAAACTCGCCTGGTACTGGGTCACCGTGAATCGTCGAGTCGAACAGACGAAACCTGACCTGACCGTGAAATTCGAGGACATTTTCAAAGGAGAAAGGAAGGGAGTCTATCGTGTCCTCGAACTACTCCCCTGCAGCCAATACGATACGGAGGATGTGGAAAAATATCTTAACCGCAAAGTGAACCGCAACCCGATGGAATTCTTCCCGCCCTATGCGGAATGGCCGGAACGTTGGAAAAAACAATTCTGGGAAATCGCCGGCGAAGAAATGAGAAAATGGGGGTATGCCTAGCCCGGATATTTCACGAGTTCAAAGTGCGTCAGATGCGAGGCGCGAAGAATGAAGCTGTATGACAATACCGCGAATCCTTCGGAACAATGCAGATGACACCGTTGGGACCGCCAGAAGGGGGAATGAAGAAATGAGTGAGGCCTGGACACAATCTGTGCCGGAGAAAAACTGTATGTCGTTATATTATCTTATTGTTACTATAGTTTTTAAGAAAAGAATATTCTCGCCATTCATGAGATTTTCGGGCTAGCATTCTACCATGTCGGTAGAACAGTAAATGCGCATCAATCCCTGATCCGATTGAAACCAATCCTCCGCCTGGAGTGCCTTCTCGCTCCTACCCCCTCTGTTTCCACCGTGAACTCATCCCGGTAGCCAGCCCGATCATCATCATCGTGGTAAGCATGGAGGAGCCGCCGTAGCTTAGCAGCGGCAGGGGCAGGCCGGTGATCGGCATCAGTCCGACTGTCATCCCGACATTCACCAGTACCTGGAAGCCGATCACGGATGCGACGCCGATAATCGTCAGGCGTGCAAACGGGTTGTGCACCTTGCGTGCCATGTAGAGCATACGGAGTATCAGCAGCCAGAACAGGATCAGCACCAGTGCCGCCCCTGCGAATCCCAGCTCTTCGCCGATCACCGAGAAAATGAAGTCGGTGTGCTGTTCCGGCAGAAAGCCCCGTTGCGTCTGAGACCCCTGCAGGAAGCCCCGCCCCCAGAACTCCCCGGATCCGATGGCGACCTTGGACTGGATCATCTGGTAGCCCGCCCCGAGAGGATCGGACTCCGGGCTCAAAAAGGTCGTAAGACGGTCTCGTTGATACGGCTGCAGCTGCATCCAGAGCTTGGGGGTGAGATACCCGATGCCTCCCATGGCCGCTCCCCACAGGAGCGCCAGGGGCATGCGCACTCCGGTGAAGTAGGCGAACAGGATCAGCGCGCCGATCACGATCACCAGGGCATACGGATTGATCGAGGCGACCATCACCGCCACCGGCGAAACGACAAGCACCACGATCAGGAGTGGAATGCCGGCGTAAAATGCCATCGCACCGGTGATCACCGGGATCACCAGGGACGTCCCCATATCCGGTTCGATCAGGATCAGTCCGAACGGAATCGCGGCAATGATCACCATCGACAGCACGTTCATCGGTTTCGTGAGCACATTGCGCTGATCGGACAGAAAGCGCGCCAGTGCCAGTACCGTTGCCGGCTTGGCCAGTTCCGACGGTTGGATGTGGAACGCTCCCACTCCCAGCCATCGGCCCGTGGGGCCGGTACCGACCAGCAGCACCAGCGCCAGCAGCATCAATGCGACCGTGTAGGCGACATAGGAGAATGCAAAGGTCAATCGATCCGGCACGAGCGCGATCACGATCCCGACACCCAGGCCGATCCCCATGTAAATCAACTGCCGGTAGAAATGCGAACCCCCGCCGGCGTTGGACGCACTGTACACCGCGAACGCCCCGATGGTCATCAACGCAAGCGTCAGAACCGGTATCATCATCTCGTAATCGCGACGCCCCAGCTTCATTCCACCTGCCCTCCCAGCTCGGGGTCGGCGGCCGCGATGCTGTCCGCTTCCGCACGCTGTCTCTGAATCTCCATCAGCACCTTGGCGCGATATGCACGCCACCAGCCTTCGTCCAGACCAAGCCATTTTCGGATGGTCTTGAATGCGAGCGGTGCCGCAGCGGTGGAGCCGTGCTCGCCGTGCTCAACCAATACTGCAACGGCTATCTCCGGCTCTTCATACGGCGCAAAAGCCACAAACCACGCGTGATCGTCTCCGTGCGGGGTTTGCGCGGTGCCGGTCTTTCCAGGAACATGAATTCGCGGATCATACAGCCATGCTGCGGTTCCAATCGCCCCTTCGGTGACACGAAGCATGTCTTCCCGCACGACCTCCATGATGTCGGCGTCGAAACCGGCGTCATGCCGTACGGCATACTCCGGCTGTTCTTCCCGGCCGTCGATATGATGCACCTTGTGTACGAGATGCGGCTCGTACCACCAGCCTCCGTTCGCAAGTGCTGCAGTGTAGGCGGCGGCCTGCAGGGGAGTGGTCAACACCTCACCCTGGCCGATAGCGATGTTGAATAATAAGCCATCCGTCCAGTTTTTTCCGTACCGGCGGTTGAAATAGTCACGGTCCGGCAAAAGTCCGGCGCTTTCGGTCGGCAAATCGATGCCGGTTCTCTGTCCAAACCTGAACCTGGAAATCTGTTCGTGAAAAGCATCGACGCCCATTTCACGACCCAAGAGGTAGAAGTAGACGTCACAGGAGCTTTCGATCGCTCCCTGGTGAGTAACTTCACCATGCCCCGACTTCAGCCAGCAATTGAACCAGCGGTTGCCGAGCAGATACCCGCCCTCGCATGTAACCTTGCTGCGCAGTGTAACCGTATTCGTCTGTAAACCGGCTGCGAGCACGGCCATTTTGAAGATCGATCCAGGCGGATAGGCACCCATGACGGCACGATGCAGGAGCGGGGTGTCGGGGTCTTCCTGCAGAGTACGCCATTCCTCGGTGGAAAGAACGTTCGCAAAGGTCTCAGGCGGATAGTCAGGCTTGGATACAATCGCCAGTACTTCACCGGTGGCCGGTTCTATGGCAACGATGGAACCCACCTTTTCATGCATCAGGTCTTCGCAATACTGTTGCAATTCCAGATCGAGGGTGAGCAGCAAATCGGACCCCGGCTGAGGAGGAATCGGATCGGCGTTGGGCAACGGACCTACGGTCCGGCCGTGTGCATCCACCTCCATGTAATTATACCCCTTCTTCCCCATCAGCGCATCATTCCAGGTCTTTTCCACCCCCGCCAGACCGACCACATCCCCCGCTTCCAGATCCTCGTACCGGTTCGCTTCTTCCTCTTTCAACTCGCCGATGTGACCGAGGGTATGGGCTGCGAGGCGGTAACGATAGGCTCGTTTCGGTTCGATCAGGAACAGCACACCGGGCATGTGCACTTTACGCTCTTCGATCGCCGCATAGGTACGGAAATGCACATCGCGCAGGATACGTACCGGAGTCCAACGGTTGTTTCTGATCCGGCCGAGACGTCGGCGAAATTCCTCGCGGTCGATATCAATCAATTTCAGCAGGGTATCTTCTGCTGCCGGGTTCTCCCGGATTTCCCGGGGGACGGCATACAAACTGT
>WJJA01000567.1 GCA_014729955.1 bacterium | reverse complement strand
GTTCTGGCGTGTGAAGGCGACCGACGACAGCGACCAGGCGCTGGTGACCTATTCGATGGAGGAGTGGAGTTTCACGGTCGATCTTCCGGTTCCGGAGCGTGATCGCGGCATCCCGACCGAATGGGCGTTGCACTCGGTTTATCCGAATCCGTTCAACCCGACAGTGAATATCGTGGTGGCGGTGCCGGAACCGGGGAATGTGCGTGTCGCGATTTATAACGTGCTCGGTCGTGAGGTGGCGGTACTGACCGACCAGTCGCATCAGCCCGGCTACCATTACCTGAACTGGCATGCGAACGGCCCGAGCGGGATGTACTTCGTGCGAATGACCACGAAGAAAGGCTTCGTCGCCACGCAAAAGCTGATGTTCGTGAAATAGGATCATTGGTTGGGTCGGACACATCCCGGTCTTCAACCCAATGCCCCGGCCGTTTTCGGTCGGGGCATCTCTCGACACAATTGCAGGCTTGTGACCGCCTGGTCAGGCTTTCACCGTGGCTGCCTTCAGCGTATTTCGAATACGCTCGATCAGGTCCGACTCTTCAAACGGTTTCACCATGTAATCGACTACACCCAACTCCAGGGCTTTCTTTACCGTCTCGCGGTCCTGA
Organism: bacterium; assembly: GCA_014729955.1. Taxonomy (GTDB): domain Bacteria; phylum Electryoneota; class Electryoneia; order Electryoneales; family Electryoneaceae; genus WJJA01. Next base: position 2,128 of record WJJA01000567.1, on the reverse strand, counting down.
CGTCCGGTCAACATGATCACCGGGATGGCCCGCATCGAGCGAAAGGCCTTGATCGTCTGCAACGCCTGTATGCCGCTGCGTTTGGGCATGTCCACATCCAGCAGTATCAGGCGGGGCAAATGTGATTTTGCAGCTTTAATCGTTTCATCCCCGTTGGATGCGGTAATGTGACGGAATCCGTTTCGAGTCAGAATGTCCACCATCAGGTGGGTGAATTCGGGATCGTCGTCCGCGACCAGGATCAGCGGTGCTCCCCGGTCCTCCGCGAATTGACGTGTGTTGCGTGGTGTGGCCTGCAACCAGGTCGCCAGTTTCTTTTTCATCCATTCTTGTGGCAGGTTGTCACGCAGGAATAGACCCTGCCCAAGCCCGGTCCAGTGCTCCTGCCCGCTGTCCGTTGATGTAGAGCCGAGAATTACGAAGCGTGACGGCAGGATCAACTCTCGTTCCAGCAATGCCTTCAGAAAGGCTGTAGCGTGGATTTCGTTCTGGCGATGTTCCAGCACGAGCAGCGAACAGCCGGTGAGGGTCTTTTTCGAGATTGCTGAAGAAAAGCTTTCCAACGGCGTGCAGGCATAGCCCATGGCAGTCAGAATCTCAGCGACCTCTTCCCGAATCGATTGGGAGGAATGAATGACGATCGCTTTCTTCTGTTGGTTTGTTGCAGGTTTGGACGTGTTATTGTCGGTCTCTGTCGGTTTTGCTTTTGATGTTTGAGGATCTCCCGTTTTCTCTTCTTTGCCGGGATGGTGCTGGAGTTCGAATTCTGTTTCGAGGTATCGGTTAAAGGAAGACTTGGTATTCCCTTTCATGGGGTCCAATTCCACAAGGACTTCATCTTCCTCGCCCGCTGACAGTTTGCCGTTCAGCTGCAACTCGCCGATGTCGACAAGCTGAGTGAGGAAACCGTTGATACGCTGTTTTTTCGGAAAAAGTCGAGAACTGTTCGGGATGAAGGCTTTCAAGTGTTTGCTGCTCGCTTCAATCACACGCACTTCCGGCGGCGCTCCGGCAACGGGAATCTCCAGAATGACAGGACGTTCCTCGGTCGGGAAGGTCACAAACAGATTGGACACACGTTTCACGGGCTGCCATGCACGGATTTCCAGGGCAGGATAACCTTCATAGCGAATTTCGCGACTGATCTCGCAGTGGAATGACACACGATGATGCAAGCCGCCTTCGAAGTATTGCGCTCGACCAAGGAAACCTCGTTTGACCGGTCCTCCGCCGGAAATGCCCGGCACGAGGTCGGCAACCAGGTAGACATCTGAGTTTTTCAGGTAGAACGCCAATAGATCCAGCTCGGTATCCGCACGTCCGTCGTAAAGATTCAGCAGCGGCGAGTTCTTGCGAACTCTATCCAAAACGGATTGCAATTGACGCGATGGAATCTTGTCGCCGTAAGGATCCGGCAATGAGCCTTTGGTTCGGTTCATTATGCCACATCCTGCATGTCTGCGTCGGTATCGAGGGGAAAAGAGATACGGAACAGGGTACGGCCCGGTTTGGTCTCGAGCCGAAGGTCACCGTTGAGCTTGTTGAGTATTTGCTTGACCATGTAGATACCCAGGCCGGTGCCGCTGCCGCGTTTGCGGGCTTCTGCGTCGTTCTGCTTGGAACTGACGAACGGCTCGCCGAATCGTTCAACGATATGATCCGGAATACCGGGGCCGCAGTCTTCCACCTCAAACCAGGCCGTGTCGTTCCCGTTTAGCCCGGTAACACCTGAACGCACGGTGATCTCTTTCTTGTCCGCCTGCATCAGGGCGTCCCGGGCGTTGGTGACCAGGTTCATAAAGATCTGGCTGATCTCATTGGCGCGGGCATTGATGGGCAGAGGGTCTTCATGCAAATCCATATCCAATTGAATGCTGTGCTTGATGTCCATATCCGCTTTCAGTATGGAGGCATCAGTTTGGATCACATGGTTGAGGTCAATGGTTTCCTGCTGAATGGTCTGGTTCATCTGGTAGTATTCCATCATTTCGCTGATAATCTCCGAGATGCGCATGGTATTGCGGTCCATTCGCTCGAGTTCCATCTCGGCATCTTCTAGGGCTTCAACGTATTGAAGGGGATCCTCCGGCATCTGTGCGAGGATCTTCATCACATTACGCCGGGGTTT
>WJJA01000566.1 GCA_014729955.1 bacterium | reverse complement strand
TTACCATCGCCCAGGACACAGAAGGTCGTTCCCTCCGCAGCCGTGACGCCGCTCATCACCTGCTCGCCCCGCACGGTCTGCTTGAAGGTTTGCACCGTCTCCATGATGATGACAACCTGGTTGTCGACTCGTTCAATCATCTGTTGGATGGACTCACTGCGGATCATGCGGAAGACGCCGAGGCGGACATGTCCGGGATAGCGGACCTGTTCGACCGTGCACTGACCGGATTTCTCGAAAATGCCTTCAACCCGGACGGCGAAGTCCATGAGCGCAAATCTCCGGTGGAATGGCCCGAGCGCGGACTGGTGCACGAGTTGGCGACCGAAAAAGGCTGGACCCTTCGTCGCGACCTGGAAAAGGTACTGCGGATCGCATCTTATCTGAAAGCAGGCGATGATCGTGCACTGCCTGAACGTGCCGAGGAGCGACGTCTGCTGCTGCCGTTCGCGTTGAAAGGGTTAGCGGGTCTGTACGGCGAGGATTCCGATGAGTATCGTCAAGCGGTCTATCCACTTTTTAACGGGATTGTACAGCGTGAATCGGACTGGTTCAGCGCGCTCGACGAAGTGGACCGCAGTGCACGCATGATTCGCGGTCGCGGCTGCAACCTCGTCGCGATTGCAAGCCGGAACGGTCTCGCGATTAAGGCGGTGCGGTATCGAAAAGGCGCCGATGCGGTGCTGTACTATCACCCCGGCACAGGATATGTCACCGTGCAGGCGGGAAAGCGTAAGGACGGCCGGCCGATCCTCAACCTGGAACGTGTGGCATCCAGGTTGCGAACGGCTGAAGAATTCAAGCGGGGCCGTACCAAACGAACAGTGAAAGACGCTGACGGCGTCGGCCTCATCGCGGGATGGTTCCTGCATCAGTCGAAACAGCTACTTAATCGTGGCTCACCCAAGGCGCCGGAGATCGAGCCGACCGCACTCTCCTACCCGGAGCTGATGGATATTATGAAATCCGATCTGCGTCCGGAGGAGAAGATCGCGGAGCCGTTCTGCCCGGATGATCGTTGCCTGGAAGCGGATTGCGCGTTTTTCGCCCTTCGTCTTCCAAACTGTTACGCGCACCGCAAAAACCTGCGCTCCACGCCGGACAAGGGAACCCTTGGTGAACTGTTTGCCGAAAAGTTGAACACGAATCCTTCCCCTCCTCGAAAGAAGTCCGGCAAGAAAGGGAAAGGCGGATCCGGCAAGGGCCGTGAATAGAATGTCATTCACAATGACATAGAACGGAAGCAGGGCAGCGTGAAGTCGTCAGGCTTTCGTGCCGGCCGAGGAGAGCATCGTTCGAACACATGGAAAAACGTGGGTTGCATGCGCTACATTCCCGTGGTGACAAAACGTCTTTTACGAGCAGGAGTAAGTGAATATGCGATTGATCACGGAACAGCAGGTGATCTCATCGGACAAGAAGATCATCATGGCTGTCGCAGACGGCCTGGGTGGGATCCCCAAGCGCCCCGGTGGTCCGACTGAGCTGGAAGCAGCACGCACCCCGAACATGGACAAACTAGCGGCGATGGGTTCGCTCGGTCTGCTGGATCCAATCGGACCCGGCATCACCCCCGGCAGCGGCCCGGCGCACCTGGCTCTCTTCGGTTACGATGCCGTCGAACACAATGTCGGACGCGGCCTGTTGTCCGCTCTCGGCCTGGACTTCGATCTGCAGGGCAATGATCTCTGCGCACGCGGGAATTTCTGCACACTGGATGAAAACGGCAACGTGGCAGACAGACGCGCCGGTCGTGTTCCCACCGACATTGCCCAACCATTGTGCGAGAAGCTGGAGAAAGAAATCGAGCTGGAAGGTGTGCAGGTCTTTGTGCGATCGGAAAAAGACCACCGATTCCTGCTGGTACTGCGCGGTGAGCATTTGAGTGAGAACCTGCACGATACCGATCCGCAACAGACCGGTGTCCCGCCGCTTGCGTGTGAACCCCTTTCCGAACAGGCGGCACGTTCGGCAAAATTGATTGATACCTTTTCCGAGAAAGCCCGGAAGGTGCTGGCGGACCAGGACCAGGCCAATGGCGTTCTGCTGCGTGGCTTCGCAAAAAAACTGCCGATTCCGACCATGTCGGACCGTTTCGGCCTCCGAGCCGCAGCCCTCGCGGACTACCCCATGTACCGCGGTCTGGCGAAACTTGTCGGCATGGAAGTGGTCAGTCGGGAAGGCAATCACGTGGAACGCGCGAAGGACTTGAAGAAATTCAAGAATGACTTCGATTTCTTCTTCTTCCACTTCAAGGCGACGGATGCACGCGGGGAAGATCACGACTTTGACGCCAAGGTCGCGGCGATCGAAGAGTTCGACGGCGTGATCAGCACCATCCTGGATGCGGACCCGGACGTCCTGGTCATTACCGGCGACCACTCCACACCGGCGGCCATGGGCACTCACAGTTGGCATCCTGTGCCGGCCCTGCTCTGGGGGTGCAATGTGCGGACCGATGCGGCCACCAGTTTCGGTGAAACGTCTGCCTTGACAGGCAGCCTGGGACGCATGCCGATGATGCACCTGATGCCGATCCTGCTGGCTCATGCGGAACGTCTCACCAAGTTCGGCGCATAACCACCCTGTCTTTCATGCTGAATGATCCATCAACCCGCCTCGGCGGGTTTTTTGCTGATCGGCACATGACAGGCGACGAACCATTCTCCGGCAGGATTGCAGGAATCCAGGGCTTTCGTTTGATTCCAGGGCCGGCAACCCTATTTTCTATCTGTTCGGGGTGCTCCCGGTCACACTGTCCAACCATCCGCACGGAACTATCTCATGTTTCATGCCATGTCATTACGCACCAAGCTCTTGATCGTTTTTGTCGTGCTCGCCCTGATTCCCCTGTTCATTGCAGGGCGGCGCATGATCGACATCACTCGCAACGAGCTGCGCAGTACGATCAACAATGAACTGCTGCTCGTCGCTGATCAGATCGCAGCCGAGATCGATGCGGTCTATGAGGAAACCTGGCGCGCGCCACTGGAGTTGATGCGTAGCGCAGTGGACAATCCGAACCTCGGTCCGGCGGAGAAGGTTTCTCTTTTAACCTCTGCGACAAGCGAGATCCCGGACCTTGTCGCGGTACAGCTTACCGTCGAGGGCATCTCTCCGCCCGCACTCGCTTTGAAAGAGCCTTTTGAGCTGAGCATGCGTTCCAACGGTCTGGACCCGACCGAAACCATTGTGATTGAACCCGACCGTGTAACAGACCTTGCGGTCCGAGGCGTCGAACGCATCCCCTCGCTCCAGACGATCGAGGCGCTCGATACAAAGCTGATGACCATGATCATCCCGCTGGACCGACCGATTGCGGGTCGCCGTGCCACCCTGGCCGCACGGTTCCAACTCCCTCGCTTTCGCGAACGAATCGTGAACCACCCCTTCCGTGAGACTGCATCGATTCGTCTGATTGACTCAGACGGCCGCACGGTATTTGAACAGGACTCAACGCTGTTCTCTGCAAGCGAAACGGTGCGGGCGGCCGTCCGTCAGATCTCTGAAAACGGTGCACGCATTGCGGAGGTATCGCCGTATGTAAACAGGAACGGCCGGCAAATCCTCGGAGCGTTCGCGCCGAGCCTGCATTTTGACTGGGCGGTCGTTGTGGAAATGGAAGCGGATAAAGCCTATGAGGCGGTCAACCAGTTGGAAGCGAACCTGTTGATGTGGCTGATTGTCGGCGGGGGTGTGGCTGTGATCGGCGGGATTTTCTTCACCATCACGCTGACCCATCCGCTTCGCCGGCTGACCGGAGCGGCGCGTAACCTCGCGGGGGGCGATTTAACAACCCGTGTCGCAGAGAGCAAGCGTCGTGATGAAATCGGCCAGTTGGCAAGCACCTTCAACGCCATGGTGCGCGACCTGAACCGGTACATTGAAGATCTGACGGAAACGACACGCGAGAAAGAGCGAGTCGAAAGCGAGCTGAAACTTGCTCATGATATCCAGCAAAGCTTTCTGATCAAAAACTTTCCTGACGATCCTGACCTGGAGTTTTACGGCGTTTGCTACCCGGCCCGGGAGGTCGGCGGCGATTATTATGACTATATCCAGTTGGACGATCAGCACTATGGGTTCGTGATCGGAGACGTCTCCGGCAAAGGACCGGGTGCGGCGCTGTTCATGGCAGTCGGGCGCACACTGTTTCGCCTGTTGGCAACCGTGGAGAAAAGCCCGGACGTTGTGCTCAGTGAGTTCAACAACTGGCTCTGTCGTCTGGACAACGGTGCCAACCTGTTTATCACAGTATTTTACGGAGTCCTGAACCGCGAAACCGGCAGAATGCGTTACTCGACAGCGGGACACAACATGCCGCTGCTGGGACACCGTAAAAACGGACTGTATACCTTCGAAGCCCTGCCTCGTTTGAAAACCATGGTTGCCGGGATGCTGGAAGACATTCCCCTGGGTTCGGATGAGACCACCCTGGTGCCGGGCGATGTCTTCGTGCTGTACACGGACGGTTTGACCGAAGCGGAAAACGAGAAGGAAGAGGAGTACGGCGAAAAACGTCTCCGAAATCTCCTTGGTGAAACTGCCCGGCAAACAGCGGAAAAATGCACTGAGGCCGTGATCCGGGAAATCAAGGATTACCAGATCGGACGGCCTCAATTTGACGATATGACGATGTTCACAATCCGATATCAACCGGAAGGATAGTGTCCTGTCTTAATTGAAGAGACTGAATGCTCCGTCTTTCGATGTCGTAATGTCGATCACATTGCTGATGCCGGTCACTTCAAAGACCTCGTTCACCTGGTCATTGACGCCGAACAGCACCATCTTTCCGCCCTGCTGATTCAACGTCTTCGCGGCATAGAGGAGCACACGCAAACCGGCGCTGCTGATGAACTCCAGGTCGCTCAAATCACCGATCATCTTTGTATTGCCGGCTTCGATCCAGGCCATCATCTGTTTTTCAGCATCCGTATACGTTTGAGTGTCCAATCGCCCCATAATGGAAAAGAAGAAAATATCGTTCTCCTTGACACCTTGAATCTGCATCCTTCTATCTCCTGTCTTTGTTGAGCGGGTTATTCGTCCGGCTCACGCAGCGTCTTCATCACCAGCACGTTTCTGTCTCCGTCACGTGAGTACTCTACCACATCCATCACCTCGCGCACCAGCAAGATCCCCAACCCTCCGATTTTGACATCTTCGAGGCTGGACAACGTCTGTGCCTTTTCCACCTGCAAGGGATTGAAAGGTTTCGCATCGTCCATCACACGGAGTTGCGCGTGAGTGGAAGATAACTCGAAATCAATCTGAATCATATGTTCGGCTTCGTCATCGTAGCCATACTTGATGATATTGGTAACGATCTCCTCGAGAGCGAGATCAAGGGCGTTCACCTGCTTCGCCGGAAGCCCTGCGGAATGCGCCACGGCACGGATCCAGCGCATTCCGGCGCTGACCTGATCCAATCGGCCCGCAAATTCTATCATTGATTTCATGAGGATGTCTCCGTCTGTTTGCCCGACTTGCATCCATTCCCGGGTTTGATGCCCCGAATCGTATCATCAATACTCGGTTTCGCGCTTGTTGCCAAGGCTGTCCTCAATCGACAACTCGATAAGTCGAACGGATCCGGATACACCGGAAGGTACGTTTACCGTTCCCTGGTACACACCATTCGATTGAACCAGCAG
>WJJA01000075.1 GCA_014729955.1 bacterium | reverse complement strand
TCACGCTATACAGATTTTCTCTGACACAGATTGTGTCCAGGCCAATCTCATCTATTCATTCCCCCTTCGGGCGGTCCCAACTGCGTCATCTGCTTTGTTGCGAAGGATTCGCGGTATTGCCATACAGCTTCATCCTTCGCGACTCACATCTGACACAGTTTGAAATCGTGAAATATTCGGGTTAGCGAGAGCGGTCTTTCATTTGCCGTGAAACGGACATTCGTTTCGAGGCACTCCGAAACCCCGATTCCCTCCATCCGGGATCCCTGCATCCCCTTGCACCTCTGCAATGCGGCTTGTATTCTTTGAACCGTACCTCTCGATACACAGGACCTTGCAAACAGGGAACGGCATGAGCGCAGCCCCCGTGACGACCCATGCACCGTTGGACGAGTGGAACGCCTTCCTGTATCGCGTGCCGACGGAAACAGCGACCGACCGACCGTCGTCGGATTCCTCAACTCCATTGACCGGGAACACCTTGGCGGTGAAGGATAACATTGCCGTGTCAGGCATGCCCCTCAGCTGCGCTTCGAAACTGCTCGACGGTTTCCTATCACCCTACAGCGCCACTGCAGTCCAACGGCTGCAGAACGCCGGGATGATCGTCATCGGCAAGACCAACCTGGACGAGTTCGCGATGGGATCGTCCAACGAGTATTCCGCGTACGGTCCGGTGCGAAACCCCCATGACCCTGCCTTTGTCCCGGGCGGATCGTCCGGAGGTTCGGCGGCGGCGGTCGCGGCGGGTTTGTGTGACGCCGCCCTGGGATCGGACACCGGCGGGTCCGTGCGCCAACCCGCTGCCTTCTGCGGACTGGTCGGCTTCAAACCGAGCTACGGGCGCGTCTCACGTTACGGTCTGACCGCCTTTGCATCCTCCCTCGACCAGATCGGAGTGCTCGCGCGCGATGTCAGAACGGCTGCGGAAATCGGCCGGACCATGGCCGGGACTGATCCATACGATGCAACCACCGCTTCCGATACGCCAGGCACACCCTGGGATCCGGGCGACAATCCGTCCATCCCATCCAATCGCATCGGGTACGCTGCTTCCTATGCCGAAGGATTGACCGATCCCATTGCACGCCGTGCCCTCGAAAACTCGGTTGATCACCTTCGTGATGCCGGCGCCTCCGTCATCGACGTTGAACTGCCGTCCACCGACGAGATCCTTCCGATTTACACCATCCTGTCCGCAGCCGAAGCCTTCAGCAACCTGGCACGGTTCGACGGAGGCCGTTACGGGCGGCGTATCGGCGGCGCATCCTGGTGGGAGAGTCTGGCTGAAACTCGCCGTGACGGGTTCGGCGCGGAAGTCAAACGTCGCATCCTGACCGGGGCGTTTGTGCTGCGTGAAGGATACGGTTCCCGTATCTACAACGCCGCCCTGCAGGCACGCGACCGCCTGCGTGCGTTTTACGATCGCCTCTTCTCGCAAATCGATGCCCTGCTGATGCCCACGACTCCCGGACCGGCATTCCGCCTCGGATCCATACATGACCCACTTGAAATGTACCGCTGGGACCGCTATACCGTGCATGCCAACCTTGCCGGGTTGCCGGCCCTGCATGTGCCCATGCCGTCAGAGGGTCTCCCGGTCGGTGTCCAGTTGCTCGGACCTGCCATGCAGGAACCGCGCCTGCTTCGGATCGCCGCGGTGCTCGAGGCGATGGGAGGTGCGCGATGACCCTCGAATATGACCGCTGGGAACCCGTGATCGGGCTGGAAGTGCATCTGCAGCTGAACACACGGTCGAAAGCATTCTGCCGATGCCGGAACTCCTACGGTGATGAACCCAACACCCATGTCTGCCCGGTCTGCCTGGGGTATCCCGGCGCGTTGCCTGTGCTGAACGAGGCGATGGTCGACGCGGCGATCCGTCTCGGCACGGCCCTCGGCGCAACCATCCATACACGGACTCGGTTTGCACGCAAACACTACCACTACCCCGACCTGCCGAAAGGCTACCAGATGACCCAGCATGATACTCCGCTCTGCACAAAAGGTTGGCTGCCGCTGGATCTTCATCAACAGCGCCTGATCGGGATTCAGAGGGTACACCTGGAGGAAGATGCCGGAAAAAGCAGGCATACGGAAAACGAAACCCTGGTGGACTACAACCGATGCGGTGCGCCTCTGCTTGAGGTTGTTACCGCTCCGGACCTCAGGCATCCCATCGAGGCGGAACGGTTCCTGCTGCAGTTGCGACGACTGGTGCGTGCCCTCGATATCTGCGACGGCGATATGGAAAAAGGCAACCTGCGATGCGATGCCAACCTGTCGCTCCGCCGTGCAGGTTCCCCGCGATTCGGCACGCGCACGGAGTTGAAGAACCTCAACAGCATGCGAAATGTCAGGCGGGCCCTGCAATACGAGTGGGAACGTCAGGCTGCCCTGCTCGAAACCGGTGGAATCGTCGAACAGGAGACACGCTCCTGGGATGAATCGTCCCTGCAGACCCTCCTGCTGCGCAGCAAAGAGCTGCTGCACGATTACCGGTACATGACCGAACCCGACCTTGGAACCCTGGTTGTCGACGAGTCGCATATAGAGCAGATCACGGCAGCGCTGCCGGAATTGCCCCACATGCGCGCGCGACGTTATTATTACGAGTTCGGAATCGCAGAAGAACAGGCGGACCGGCTGGCAGCGGATAAAGACCTGGCACACTACTTCGAACAGACCTGCCGAGCCGCCTGCCCACACGTTCCGGTGCAGGACATCGTCGCCTGGATCACCGGCGAAGCGGCTGCCGTGAAAAAGGAACACCCTGGTGCATGGGACGAACATCCGGTCGAGCCGGCACAACTGGGTCGCCTGTTGCAGCTCGTCGCCGACCGTTCCATCAGCCGCAGCGCGGCACAAACAGTGTTTGACATGATGGTGGAAAAGCGGGAGCCTCCCGAGACCGTCGTGGAACGACTCGGTCTGCGACAGATTCGCGATGCATCCGTTTTGCGAAGCACTCTGCAGGATGTGCTGCTTTCCCATCCTGACAAGGCAAAAGCGTACCGTGACGGAAAAACCGGGTTGCGCGGCTTCTTCATCGGGCAGGCGATGCGGGCAACAGCCGGCCGCGCCGATCCCATATTATTGGACCAATTGTTTGACGAACTGGTATCATCGACGGGAGAAACGAACTGATGCAGAACCCCGCACCCACTTCATTGCATGTCCCGAAACGTTTTCTCCTCTTCGCCCTCGGGATGATCCTGGGCGGGTGCAGCCTGTTTGCACCACACCCTCCCGAGGTCATACGCATCCACCTGCAGCGATATCCGAAAATGCAGGCCGAGGACGCCTATAAACTGCTGTACCATCGCCACATGGGCCCCGCCCATGCCGTGCAGGGACCGGATCACGCCCTGCGCCGGCTCCATGACGAGGTCCAACGCGCCGTGAACCTTTCGCACACCGATCCCCTGATCGAGCGTCTCGACGGCGACACGCAACCGTTACAACATCCGGAAGAGTATGACGGCAACTTCGTGCGCGTTCACCTCGGCCCCTTCATCAACCGGGGCGGCGATCTGCAGGATTTGGCACGAGCGTTCGTAGAAAGCGGACGAGTTCCCGCAGATACCGCCGGGTTCCTGGACGAATGGAGCCAACTGAAGCAAGCCGCCCAATGGCGCGACCTGGGTGAAATCCGCTACGATGCCCTCGATTCCCTCGAAGCACAACTTCGGCCGGTCGGCTGGCCCGCTGTACATCAAAGCGAGACATTCCGGCAGAACTACAACCCGCACTACCGGGTTCTGACCGTGAAGGAGGCGTTGACCCTGGTCGATCACCTGCCGCAGCACGATATCAACTGAAGAGAAAAGGCTGCCGTAAGACTTGTCCTCCGGCACAACAGACCGTCTAACCCGAACATTTCATGAATGATGAAAGCGAGCTATGGTAAGGACTGGTTTTACAGGAAGATGTTCCCAATTTGTCACTTCCTCCCGGCGACGGTTTGTACCCGGACGTAAAAGAGAAAAACCCATTTACTCATTCCCCTTCGGGCGGTCCCAGGCACGTCATCTGCTTTGTTGCGAAGGATTCGCGGTATTGCCATACAGCTTCATCCTTCGCGCCTCGCATCTGACGCACTTTGAACTCGTGAAATATTCGGGTTAAAACGTGTCGTCCCGCCAAAAAGCCGGCGGGCAAGCCCGGCGAAAGCGGCGGGCAAGCCCGGCGCAAGCCGGGATCCTGCGATTGCGTGGCAGTAGCGAGGAGCGCGACCTCCAGGAAGCTCGTTTTTGTCTCCAAACGGTACACCCGTACGCAAATCCTCCGCGCAGGCATGCACGATATGCATCAATAGAGAACAGAATTCTTAAACCCAAAATTACTATATTATAAATATAGGCAGTACGATAAAGAGATAGAATAACAACAGTTTATGCTTACTTCTGATACCATACTGCAAATCCGGCACACTCAAGGGCTCCTGTTCGAGAGAACAATTCGGGGACCCTAACTTTTCCTTGTCCAAAGCGACTTTGCTCCCTCACCGCACCCGCTGCACAGAGCCCGGCGGACTCCCCACGCTCCACGTTTTGGCATGAACCCTGCATTTGTCTCGGGCAAGTTTGGAACACCAAACATTTTCATACGAAAACAAAACGATCAGTACACGGAGGAAACCATGAAGCGCTTTACCCTGATCTTTGCCCTGATGATTGCGATCCCGTTCGCCGCAAGTGCACAGAATGCTCCCTTCAACTTCAACATGATCTCGTTCGGTGAGCAGGAAGTCAACGAAGAAGTCCGCGAGTACTTCACCCTGGACAAGAGCTACTTCAAGCAAGGTTACGAAATCATGATCACCGGCAAGCATGCCAAGATGTTCACCCTCTACCAGCTCGATGGTGAAGGCGGTTCCGAAAGCCGTAGCGGCAATGCGGAAACCCTGCCGGTCAACGATAAGTACGACCGTTTTGCCCTTGCGTTTGCAAGCAACGTTTCCGGTAATTTCGAAGCCGTCCTGCATGTGAACGCTTACGGTGCCGGCGAGTACATGGTCATGCTGACCGCGAAGGTTGCGGACGACAACGTCGGTTCAGTGACCCTGCCTTACGACCTGCGCAATGTCGACAGCATCACCCTCCCCGGTGATCGCCCGAGCAAAGTACGTATCGCTCGCTGACAAGCGTTGACCCCTGCGTATGCGATGTTGGAGGTCCGCCCTGAGGCGGGCTTCCAATCGCTTCCGTTTTGTCTGGTTTCGGCCCGAAAACTAAACCGCGGATTATTTCGCTAATGGAATATCTCCTGATTTAAACTTCACAATATCAAACGACTGAAGGTCTCCCTTGCGGCTCTTGTTTTTTTCGTAAAATTGTCTGACTCCTTGCTGCAAATGAGAAGCCGTCCTAGGTTATGATTTAGGACTACCTAATTCGGGGGTTCGCAGCATGCGGACACCACCAGACGGGAGACAGACGAACCACCCACAGGAGGAAGAAGTCGATGAAACGCACGTTGATCGCTGTTTTTGCCCTGCTGTTCGCAGCCCACACCGCTTCAGCCTTTTCCGGAGGACCGCCCGCGGGACGTGCCGGCGATCCGCCCAACAACAGCAACTGCACCGCCTGCCACAGCTCGTTCCCGGTGAACACAGGTGACGGCTCCCTGGACATCACCGAAATCATGGAGTACACACCCGGTCAGAGCTACGACATGACCGTAACCCTCGAAGATGCGGGACAGTCCCGCTGGGGATTCCAGTTGATCGCCAAGGATGGATCCAACAACCCCGCCGGAACCCTTGTCGTAACGGACGCAACCAACACCCAGCTCAGCTCGGGGTATCTGCAGCACACATCCTCCGGCACCCAGAACGGCACCCAAAACGGTCCGGTGACCTGGGATTTCGAGTGGACCGCACCGATGTCCGGCACCGGTGATGTCACCTTTTACGTCGCGGGCAATGCTGCCGACGGAAACTTTACCACCACCGGCGACTACATTTATACCATCGATATGGCAATGACGGAAGCCGCTGCCGGCGGACCACCCGAACCCTTTACCCTCACCAGCCCTGCGGACGGCACCGAATTCATGCCTTCTGATGAAGTCGTCTTCGAATGGGAAGCCAGTTCCGATCCCGACGGCGGTGATGTGAACTATGAAATCCATATCGCAGACAACGAAAACTTCGATGATCCGATGGTGCACGACACGGGCACAGAAACCAGCTATACCCTGACCCTCTCCGATGACCCGGAGGTAGGAATGTGGTATTGGCGTGTGATGGCCACCGACGATGAAGGTGACGAGACCCTTTCCGACGACACCTGGACCATCAACGTGAACCGTCTCCCCGGCATGTTCAGCTTGATCGACCCGGCGGATGGTGCTGTACTCGACGATATCTCAACCGTGGACTTCGATTGGGAAGAGGCTGACGATCCGGACGGCGAAGACGTCACCTACACCCTCCACGCGGACACAGACGACAGCTTCTCCGACCCGATGAGCTTCGATGCGATGGGCAACAGCATGATCATGGTGGACGTGACCAATTTCGAAGTCGGGGTGGAATACTACTGGCGTGTCATGGCCATGGATGAGAACGACAACGCCCGTCTATCGGGTGAGGTCTTCAGCTTCACCGTCAATTCCACCGATGTGGATGAAAACGAAGGCAGTCTCCCGAGCCGATTCGGCATCGCGGCGGCCTATCCGAACCCCTTCAACCCGGAACTTTCTGTCCGCATATCCGTACCGAAAGTTCAGGATGTGGAAGTGGCAGTCTACGATATCCTGGGCCGGCAGGTGACCATCCTGCACAACGGTTCCCTCAGCGCCGGCAGCCATACCCTGACCTGGCGTCCGAACACCGCGGCGGGTCTCTACATGGTGAGAGCCTGGAACTCTGAGGGCAGCTCCGACGTGAAAAAGGTTGTATACATGAAATAACTCTGCCAGGAATACCCCGGTAATGCCTCCCCCCCGGGCATTGCCGATTCTTCGCCCTTCCCTCTTTGAGGGGAGGGCGATTTTTTTGTGTGCCAGGCATGGTGTATCGCTAATGGGGTGCAAGTCCCCTGTGGGCCTTGATGACAGGAACCAGTAGCCAATGGCAAGGGCGTCGTCGTGAGGCGGGGTCCGGAGGAAGCCGGAGGCGGACGTTGGACTCGACGAACAGGAACCGGATAGAAGGCCGTTGCAGCGGGGTAACCTGGCTATGGACAGGGAGGCCCGATGTCATCCGGACGCTGCGGCGGTAAATCCGGCGAGGGCCAACGGACAGCGTTACATCTTACCCTGGGAGGCCTCATGTTCTGTCGGCACGATGCCGACTACCGGTTCAGCAATGGACGGGGAGGGAAGATGAGGAGTCAGCCGAGGTCATAGTAGCCGCCGTCCTTGTGGTGGTGAAGGACCGAATCCGAAGACCAAGGAGCAGTCATGCCTGATTCGGCAGGCGTGGAGACACCGCAAGTCGGCGTGTATCGGCAGCTTAGCCTGTTCGAAGAGCAGGAGTCGTCGGACACGTCGCACCCCGGCGCAACCGGTGAAGGCGGAACCGGATCTGGTGCGTGCGAGGTGTGTCAAACGCCTTCGGCATCCGGCAGAGGACGAGCCTTGACGCCGTACCTGATGGAACGGGTGTGCGCACGGGACAACTTGAACCGTGCGTACAAGAAGGTGAAAGCCAACAAGGGATCGGCTGGAGTGGACGGTATGACTGTCCAGCAGCTGGGCAACTGGCTTCATCTTCACAAAGATGAGCTGATCGCTTCACTGCTCGACGGCAGCTATCGTCCCCAAGCGGTACGCGGGGTGCAGATCCCGAAGCCGGGTGGGAAGGGGGTGCGTCAATTGGGCATCCCGACGGTAGTGGACCGTGTGGTGCAGCAAGCGATCCTGCAGGTGCTTGACCCTGTGTTGGACCCGGCATTTTCGTCGTCAAGCTTCGGCTTCCGACGTGGTGTCGGTGCGCATACGGCGCTGAAGCAGGCTTGTGGGTACGTGAAGGAAGGCCGTGTCATCGTGGTGGACATGGACCTGTCGAAGTTCTTCGACCGGGTGAACCATGACATGCTGATGGGACGTCTTGCGGATCGGATCAACGACAAGCGTCTGCTCCGCATCATCCGGCGCTTCCTGCAGGCCGGGTTGCTGCAAGACGGCGTATGCGTGCGCCGACAGGAAGGGACGCCCCAGGGCGGACCGTTGTCGCCGCTACTGGCGAACCTGTTGCTTGACGATCTTGACAAGGAGCTGGAACGGCGTGGTCACAAGTTCTGCCGTTATGCTGATGACTGCAACATCTATGTCCGCAGCAAGGCGGCGGGGGAACGGGTGATGGCTTCGATCACGGCCTTCCTTGAGGGGACGTTAAAGCTGAAGGTGAACCGGGAAAAGAGCGCAGTGGCGTATGTGGAGGAGCGTCAGTTCCTCGGCTATCGCCTGCTTCGTGGCGGCAGGCTTGGCGTTGCGCCGAAGAGTGTCACACGGCTGAAAGACCGGGTACGTCAGATCACGAAACGGAACCGTCCGCGACGGTTCCAGCAGTTCATCGAGGATCTGAACTCATACCTGTCCGGCTGGTTGACCTACTTCAAACTGGCGTCATGCAAGGCACTTCTTCACGATCTGGACGAATGGATCCGGCGAAAGCTGCGATGTGTGCGTCTGAAACAATGCAAGCGTGTCTGGCCGATGGCGAAGTTCCTGATGTCGTGCGGTCTGAAAGAGGAGTGGTCGTGG
>WJJA01000565.1 GCA_014729955.1 bacterium | reverse complement strand
GTTCAGCGTCACGATTGGTCTCGTGCAGGTTCTCCGCACGCCACTTCTTTTTTGCTTCTGTCATCAGGATGATGTCGCCTGTGATCTGTGTAAAGACTACGTGGTTGGCGCCATGGCTGAACGCGTGCGGGTTGCTCTTTGCCAGGGTCTTGATACCGGTCTCGTCGTACAGGTCGGTGGTCTTCCAGTCTGCGGCTGTTGCGAACGATGCATAGCCGATCAGCAGGAGCAGGACGGCTGCGACATTGAGAAGCGGTGTCCGGCGGTGCATGGATTTCCCTCCCGTTGCTTGAAAGCGATCTGGTTCTTCCGGGCAATATACAAAGCATTCTCCGTGCCGGCCCGTGCTCCGGGAACAGAACTGCAAACGCCGAACGCCGTCTTTGCGACATCGGAAGTCAGCGTTCCGGTACGATCCGCTTGAACTCCTGTGACAACCGGGGTTCCGTGTGTTCAGCGAGAGATGAGGAAGCTGACGCGGTTTGCGAACCGACAGAGAAGCCGAACCGGAGGCTCCTGTCGCAATGACCCTACACTTGTGGTCTGCATGCCCCGCAGGGGTGAGCACAGGGTCACGCGGGAAAGGCTTCGCTGCCTTCACGACGTTGTTTGACGGTCTCGGCTGGTCCGGGGCAATCCTGCCGGAGGCATCTGACTCCGCAGGATTCTTTCATCCGCCTCAAGGCAAACCGAGAGCAGAACCGCCGGAACGGGGATCGGCGCCTCCGTACATCATTCCGGTCTCATGGTCGATCATCACACCCTGCACACCGCTGGAGACCCATCGGGGAGCGACACGGTGGCCCATACTGTGCAGTTCGACCATGCAGTCCGGCGAGATGTCGGGATCAACGAACAACGCCATCGGACGCCACTGGTGGTGCACACGCGGGTCGGAAATCGCTTCCTGGATGTCCGCACCGAAATCGATCACGTTCACCATAGTCTGGAGAGTGGCGGTAATGATCTTCGGTCCGCCGGATGCACCGACCGCCATGAAGGGCTCACCGTCCTTCATCACCAGCGTGGGGCTCATACTGGAGAGCGGACGTTTGTCGGGGGCGATTGCGTTGGCTTCCTTCCCGATCAAACCGAAGTAATTCGGTTTACCGGGCGCGGCGGAGAAGTCGTCCATCTCGTTGTTAAGCCAGATGCCGGTGCCGCCGAGGATCACACCTGCTCCGAAGCCGGTGTTGATCGTGGCGGTGAGTGCCACCATGTTGCCCCACTTGTCGATCACGGAGAGGTGAGTGGTGTGCCCTTCGCCGGGGACATTTTCCGGGATGTCCTGGTGCGCCCAGGGATCGCCGGGGCCGGGCACCTCTCGTGACCACAGGGCAGGGATTTGCATACGCAGTTCTTCCGCGTAAGACTTCGACACCAGACCTTCACGCGGCACTTCGACATACTCCGGATCGCCGAGGTACTCGGCACGGTCGGCGAAGGCGGCCATCATCGCCTGGCCGAGGTGGTGGTAGTAGCGCGAGGAGTAACGTCCGAACTGGGCGAGATCCCATCCTTCTAGGATGTTCAGAATCTGCACGACATGGGTGCCGCCGGAAGAGGGCGGGGGCATGGAATAGATCTCATAGCCGTCACGGTAGGTACCGTAGATCGGTTCACGCAGCTTTATCTCGTAATTCGCGAGGTCCTCGGCGGTGATTAGACCGCCCTGCTCTTCCATGTAGCGTACGATTTCACGGGCGGTTTGGCCGTGGTAAAATTCTTCGGCGCCGTCACGGGCGATGCGTTTGAAGGTTTCCGCCAGATCCTTCTGCACGAGGTAATCGCCGGTCTCCCACGTGGTCGTATCGTTCTTGAACATCACCGCACGAGAGGTCTCGAACTGTCCGATTTTGTCCGCGAGGTAGGCGTAGTAAGCCGCCTGGTACGGGTTGACCATGAAGCCTTCTTCGGCAGTTTCGATCGCCGGGCGCATCAGGCGCTTGCGTGAAAGCGAGCCCCAGCGGTCGAGGGCGTATTCACGTGCCGCGACGGATCCCGGCACTCCGCCGGCGAGGATGCCGGTGGTGGAAAGGCCTTCGATCACGTTGCCGGTGCTGTCGACATACATGTCACGGTGCGCTGCGGCAGGGGCTTCTTCACGGCCGTCCACGCACACGATCTCACCAGTTTTCGCCCAGCGCACAACCCAGAACTCTCCCCCGCCGATGCCTGCACTGTAGCCTTCGACCACGTTGAGCATATAAGCGACCGCCAGCGCGGCGTCAACCGCGTTGCCGCCGTCACGCAACACCTCCACGCCGGCCTGTGTCGCCAGAGGGTGCGCGCTCGAGACCATGCCGTTGCGTCCCCAGGCGGGGTCAGGCGCTTTCGCAAAGGAAACGGCGGTCAGGGCGACGAGGAGAAGAAATGTGAGGAAAATGGGGATGAAGGTAGTGAACCGGTCGTTGCGACGACCGGTGGAGTGTTCCGTGCGCTGCATGCATGCCTCCCGTGTTGGCGTGACCGGTCCACAAACTAGCATGGTGCAACCTTTGGGGCAAGCGCTGTTTCACCG
>WJJA01000564.1 GCA_014729955.1 bacterium | reverse complement strand
GACATCAAAACGGACCCGTGAATTGGTCTCCTCATAATCGAAGGTGGTAACGCTGCTGCGCCACAGGCGGTTTGCCATACGCGGTGCGTTTTCATCCTCACCCGCCAGAAGATTAAAATCCACCTCGTACGATGCCTTGTAACCGGGCATGGCGTTCACAAACTGCAGATTGTCGTACATAATCTGCACGTAGACGACAACACGGGTTTTGGTCGGGTCGTCGGAAAGGAACGTGATGGCATCGAGGTGAAAACGGGGCAGTCCGATCTCCTCTTCCATCATCTGGTTCGGGTAGCTGCGTTGCGCGTCAGCCGTAAGAAACGGCTGCAGCAGCAAGGCAAATAGCAGCAGTATATGTAAAAAATGAGGTTTCATCGTTCCTCCATCAAGCGGACAGCCTGGATCCTTCAAAACACGTGAAACGGTCCAATGCTAATGTACACAATTGCCTGCGGGCACGCCGGGGCTCAAACCTGCACCCTGAACTCAAAGGGTTCTCCGCCGGTGATCCGTGCATCTGCGATCCGACCGATATCAAGGCTGCCATCGATCAGTGCAATTCCATCGACCTCCGGTGCATCCCACACCGTGCGGCCCACCCTAACACCATCCTCATCGACACCCTCAGCAATCACCTCCACCCTGCTGCCTACCTGTTCACGGTACCATCCCGATGCGATCTCTTCTGCCAGGAGCAGCGCTTCCGCCTCACGTTCCATTGCTGTTTTGTCATGCGGTGCGTCAAGGGTCGCGGCATGCGTCCCCACTTCGGGACTGTATCGAAACACGCCGATCCTTTCAAATGCCGCCTCTTCCAGACGCTTCAGCATGGTGCGGAACTCATGTTCCCCTTCGCAGGGATGCCCAACGATGATACTGGTTCGCAAAGCCAGATGCGGGATTTTTTCACGCATCCGTTCGGCGGCATGCATCATCTTCGCCCATGTCGTACCACGGCGCATCGCTTTCAAGACCGAATCGTCCGCATGCTCGACCGGAAAGTCCACGTACGGGACAAGCGCAGGCGTTGCTGCCAGAGCGTCAATGAACGTGTCCGTCACCCTTGGCGGATGAGTGTAGAGTATCCGAAGCCAGGCGCCGGCTTTCATCGCACGTTCGCCCAGTTTAGGAAGCAGACGTTCGATGGAACTGCCGTCCCCAAGGTCGTGTCCGTAGCTGTTGATCTCCTGCGCCACAACGATCAGCTCACGCACTCCCAGCTCAAGCAACCGATCCGCCTCATCCAGAATGCCGACCTCGGGACGACTTCGGTACGGTCCCCGGAAGGAGGGAATGGCGCAGTAGGAGCAGCGGCGATCACAGCCCTCGGCAATGCGGATGTAAGCGAAGACCGGGTTTTCAAGCGTTCTTGCTCGAAACAACCGCTCTTCGAGCGACCTCGGCAACTGACCGATATGGGTAGCCTCATCCGGCGTTTGATCTTTTTTGGATTGCACGATGGAAGCAAGGGCTTGTTTCCATTCGGCAAACGGGAAGAACCCGTCCACCTCCGGGAGTTCCTGCACCAGTTCCTGTGGATAGCGTGAAGGCATGCAGCCGGTAACAAAGAGTCGTCGGCCCGGCACAGCGCCCTTCCAATCCACCCCTTCAAGAATGGTATCGACCGCTTCAGCCCGTGCGGCATGCAGAAAAGCGCAGGTGGACAGGATCAACGTGTCGGCATCTTCGGGATCGTCCGCAATCACCGCACCCAGTTGACGCAGTTCGGAGAGTAGACCGTCATGGTCTGCCTCCGCCTTGGGGCACCCGAGACGTACCAGGTATACGCTGGGAACACTCAAGAGATGTCGCCGCCGCCGAAATCAGCGAAATTGGGCAGCGCTTTCATTTCTTCGACATCCTTTTCCAACCGTTCGAGGTCATATTCGCCGAAGACCGCACGAACAACCATTTGCGGATGGAACGGCACCAGGTCGTCCAGACCTTCTCCAAGACCGATCCAGCGCACCGGCAGGTGGAGTTCACGCCCGATCGGCACAATCACACCGCCTTTGGCTGTTCCGTCCAACTTGGTCACGGCCAGCGCATTGACACCGCTCGCCTGCACAAACGCTTTAGCCTGGGAAAGACCGTTCTGGCCGGTGGTGCCGTCAATGACGAGTAGAACTTCGTGGGGTGCATTCGGGATGATCTTCTTTGCGACACGATCGAGCTTTTCCAGCTCTTTCATCAGGTTGACCTTGGTGTGCAAGCGACCGGCAGTGTCCACCAGGACACGGTCTACCTTTCTGGAAACCGCCGAAGACAATCCATCATACACCACCGCACCCGGGTCCGAGCCGGTTTTGCCGCGCACGATCTCTACACCGGCACGATCCGCCCAGATCGCGATCTGCTCGACAGCCGCCTGGCGAAAGGTGTCCGCGGCGACAATCAAGACCTTCTCGCCGCGCCTGGCAAACATGTTCGCAAGCTTGCCGATGGTCGTGGTTTTGCCTGAACCGTTCACACCGACCACGAAGGTGACCCAGGGCCGCTCCGTTATCTCAGGGTCGCCTCCGGCATCCAGGTCCGACAGCATCTTTTCCAACTCACGAGCCATCGTGGTAATCACTTCGTCCCCGAGCAGATCCCGGTGCTGCGTCATGTCACGCAGACGGTCGGTCAGCTCCATGGTGGTCTGCACACCGAGGTCGGCACTGATCAGGACTTCTTCCATTTCGTCAATCTTGTCGTCGTCCAGCACACCATCCGCGAGCACCTGCTTCAGGTTCTCACGTACTTCGCCGCGTGTCTTGCCAAAACCACCGATAATCTTTTTGAACAGGTTCATGGTCGTCTTTTCGTGGGTTTCTGTAGGTACGAATTTCGGGTGAACAGTTGGGGCTGCAGCCGATTGCCTGTTGTGAAATTCGTCCTCCCGGTATAATGAGGCACCATTCTACTCTAAGAATATGATATGAATTATGTTACGAGTTTATATCTCCCCAGCCCAACTTTTGACGAAGAATCTCATAGAACATTCGACCTTCAAATTTCACAAGATGAGCCGTGAAGGGCGCACGCTGAACGTGAATAATTGCTTCATTGGGCACTTCACATGCCACCTCGCCGTCCACGCTTAATACCACTACGCCCTGGAGGGATTCCGGTTCCACGCTCACCTTCTTGTCATATTGAATGACGAGCGGACGATTGGTGAGGGAGTGCGGACTGATCGGCATCACCAGCAACGCATCCATGTTGGGCTCAAGGATCGGCCCTCCCGCGGAAAGCGAGTAGGCAGTGGAGCCTGTGGGGGTGGCCGTGATCAATCCATCCGCACGGTACGTATTGAGGTACCGACCGTCCACATGCGTGCGCAGACGAATCATCCTTGAATAGCCGGCCTTGTCCACAACCACATCGTTGAGCGCATACCACGGTCCTTCACAACCCCCGCCCTCAACCCAGGTCTCCAGGATCATCCGTGCGTCAAGGGTCCAGTTGCCCGCCAACAATTCACGTGTTCGTGCGGTCAGCTCGCCCGAGCGTACTTCGGTGAGGTATCCGAGCCCTCCCAGGTTGACTCCGCAAACCGGGATCTCACGTCCGCTCAGCAGACGTATGGTATTCAACAGGGTGCCGTCGCCGCCGAAGCTGAGAAGAATATCGGACGAATCCACCACCTTCTCCGCAGAAACGAACGCCCGGTCCTCGATGCCTTCGATGCGGCGAAAATCATCGGCTACGACGTGGTCGATCCCCTCCTGCTCCAACCACTCGATGTAGGTCGGCAGAATCTTGACGATCTTTTCCTTGTGGGGATTGCCCAGCAGACCCAATACCATTGCTCATCCGCGTTGCATGTTGTCCGGCCGGTGAAAAACACGTAGATAGTTTCGAAACACAAGGTAAGCATCGCCGGCCTGAATGGGTAGGCGCGCAGAGACAACCCACTCCCGAAAATGTGAAACAGGAAATGCGCCGAGTCCAGCCGGTCTTCAACCCTGCCTGGTCAAACGTATCGATGTATGCCTCAATGTGCTCGCATTCGACCTGTTCACGGCAGGTATACAAGCTTTCTCACGGTCTGAATCCCTCTCTCGTTTTCAAGGGCAATGAAATAGACGCCGGCTGTGAAACGATCTGACAACCGGAGCTGTAATTGGACAGAACCGGATCTTTCTCCGTTTGATGACCAGGCTGTTTCGCAATGGCGCCCAAGAAGGTCATACAATCGCAGAGTCCATTTTGCAGGCTTCGGGAGTTCAATGCTTACTGATGCATCTGCGTTCATCGGGTTGGGATGCACATGTAGTACAGACTTGCCCGGCGGCATCTCCAAACCGGCTCTATCCTCGTTCACAGCAGCATTAGGCACTGCCTGCACAGCCTCGAAGGTCTGAACACGACCGGAACCGTAATCGTTATCCTTCCCCCGTTCGCCCTGATCAAGAGAAGTGATGTAGAACAGGGAATCCACCATCGCCGGCGTCAAGTCCGAATTCTTTTCGAGCATCAACGCGACTGTGCCGGCAACATGAGGCTGTGCCATGGAAGTGTTGCCGAAGCCCACATACGAGGTATCGTCGGAAAAACTCAGGGTATGGCCGTTCACTCCGGGTGCTGCAAGGTCGGGTTTGATCAAACCGACATGTCCCGGCCTGTAAAGCCAGTCATACCAGGGAGCGACCTCCTGCCAGGTCACCGGCCCCGGACTGGAATTGCCGAGAAACAGGTCGTCTTCATCCGTAGCACCGACGGTCAGAAGCCCACTACGCTCGCCGGCTTCCACCTCTTCCGGCGCTCTCCAGGGCGACGGAACGTCTCCCGGCACAGAAATCGCATCCGGCGGGCTATGGCTGCTTCGACGGTTCCCGGCCGATTTCACGCTGATGACTCCGGCTGCTTCAAGACGGTTATACAGATCCCGCCAAACCGGCCGGTCGCCGGGATCCGGGCTACCCCAGCCCAGCGACATGCTGATGATGTCCGCGCCCTGATCCAAAGCGAAATCGTATGCTTCCCACGCATCCGCGACGTTTCCCAATGAAAGGTTCTGGCGCACTTTCAGGCACATCAGTGTCGAGTTGAAAGCCACACCGGTGGTGTCGCCGGATGTGCCGTCGCCTGCCAGGATGCCCGCGACCGCGGTGCCGTGCCCGGATTCGTCCATCGGATCGTTGTCACGATTGTAGAAATCATAACCGTGGTTGGGGTATTCCTGTCCGCCGTCCCAGAGATGATCCCCCAGATCTGTATGGTGCCAGTTCACACCTGTGTCGACGACAGCGATCAGGATCCCCTCACCGGTCCATCCCTGTGTCCACGTCTGCGGTGCCCCGATATGCGTAATACTCCAGGCGATGTCATCCACATGACCAAGAGGAGGTCGGTGAGCATACTCTTTCTGCTGCCTTCTGACCGGATCATGAATGACACGCAACACATCGGGCCGTGACTCGACCGTCCGAATCCAATCGTCCGTCGCCTCGAATGCCACCGCACCCGCCAGCACCAGCGGACGCACAAGTCGAACCCGTCCCTCCTGTTCACCTCTTGCCAACGCTTTCAAGAGGGGTTCCTGGGATTGCTGTGCATGAAATTCGAGGATCTCCCAGGCTGCGAGCTTCCTTTGTTCGCGTGTCAATCCCTGCAGGGATGAACGGAGCTCATGGACGGAGAGACGATCTTCTGTAACGGCAATGACCGGGCGCAGATCGTTCCCTGATATCGGTTTATGCCCTTGATCCAGTCCCTCCGCTACTTGTACAACCGTTAGCTGGAACGTGCAAAGCAGGCATGAAAGCCATACAACTCGAACAACGCGGGGTATCATGACGACTCCGGAAGGCACAAAGGGTTTCACAAATCATTGTGAACGATCATCCGTGGATTTCTCCAGGTCAACGATGTCCAGTCCCATAGCGTACGGTTTTGATTCGATCTTGGTAATCCGAAAGAGGCGGGAGACAAGCTCTTCAATGCGTTGCACGGCACGCGGGATTCTGCGTGTCATCTCCACTCGTGCTTTTTCAGCGGTGGATTCATGTTCAAGAAGATCGCAGATCAGCATGAGCGAGGCCAACGGCTGCCTGAACTCATGGGCCACTGTACGCGCCAGCTCTTGTGCGATTTTCAGATTTTCCGTATCACGGGCGCTCTCCAGCGCCCGTTTACGCTCCACCGCCACGGCGATATGTCCCGCGACAAAATGCAGCAGTTCAAGATCCTGCTCTGTGTAACGCATCTCGTCGGAATAGTCCTGCAGGACCACCACGCCGATGACCTTGTCTTCCGCGATTAGAGGGGCGCCCATCCAGACCTTGGTATTGGTTCCGAAAAGCCTGATTTCGCCACGACGATCCAGCTCTTCAATTTCCTTTTCACGCACCAACAGCGGTTTGCCGGTTCGCCGGACATAATCCGTCAGACTGTCTTTCAAGGGTATCGGTTCATACTCTTCCAACTCATCGTATTCATCCTGGTAATAGGGAAACGAATACAGGCGTATTGTATCATCATAGAGTGCCACAAAGAAATTGGATGCTTCCAGCAGCGTGCCCAAGTGCTGATGAATCTTGCGAATCAGGGAGCGAATATCATTTGAACTGGTAATCGCTTCGGTCACCTTGGAAGCAAAATGACGAATCGCTTCATCGCGTTTGTGCTCGTCAATGTCGAACAGTACCCCCTGCCAGCGGATGAATCCGTTCTCCAGTTTGATCGGACGACTGATGGAACGCACCCATTTCATTTTCGTCGGGCTTAGCTGCAGTCGGTATTCCAGGTCGAGCGAGTGGCCTTGCGCTTCTGCTTCCAATGAAGCCTGTTCCATACGCTCCTGGTCTTCAGGCGGTATCATGCTGAAGAAGAGATTGACATCGTCTCCGATCTGGTCCACCTGATCCTGACCGACAATGTCTTCAAAACCGGGTCCGGTATACAACGATTGACGATCGATCCCCTCGCTGTCCACGATATACATGAAAACGACGCCGGGGATGTTTTCCGAAATCGAACGGAACCGCTCTTCGCGTTCACGGAGTTCTTCCAGCTCGTCCGTTATCAGTTGCTGGAAATTTTCCAGCTCCTTGACCTTACGGCGAGCGGATCGGAGCTCAGTGATGAGTTCCATCCTGGATTTCTGCTCATACCGCACGACGAAAACTCCTGGAGATTCACGAAAAGCTGCGGATACGTGAAAACCCGCACAAAGGGACAGCTACACGGCCTGGCCGTTCCATCTTGATAGAAATGTATCTCTTACAATTTACATCGAATCATAGCATTTCGCAATGAATCGGCCCTTCAGTTCAAGATAAACCCCGCAATGCAGGTGGAATTAGAGACAATCAAGGCAATAATACTGGTGAAAAACAGTGTATTTTCTTAGCTCACCACTCGGCTGATATCAGATTGCGCCGATACCGGGAAACGCGCCGTGAAGCCCACAGCGTTTTGTAATGACAGGCATCGTCCGCACCTTTCGCGCTTCTCTTGAGCCCACAGCTGTAGATCGAGCCGGCTGCTGGTCGGACCGTTCCTTCCTATTGGAGGGTCTTTTCGTAGATCCGGTAGGTCTTGTAGGGCTTGGCGCCAACCAGCTCCGCGGCACGTTTCATCATATCATTCGTTTCGAGTACCCAACCGATCTCACCCCAATGGTATCCCTTGCGTTCGCCCACAAGAAAGTTATCGTAATGAAACAGTGCGTCGATTCCACGCCCGCGATACTCCTCCAACACCCCCATAATGATCACCCGGACGCTGGAAATCTTGCGAGAATAACGTATCAGCTTGGGCAGACCGAATGGAAACAGGCGACCGTCACGAATGCGTATCAGCGCTTCGTTGATGTTTGGTAGCGCTAGCGAAAAACCAATTAACTCGCCCTTCTCATCTTCCGCCAGGTTGATCAGGTCCGGATCAAAGATCTGCTTCAAATCCTTTGCGAGATGCTTGAATTCCGGTTCTGTCATTGCCACGGCGCCCCAGTTTTTCTCCCAGGCACGGCTGTAAACTTCCCAGATGCGAAGTGCCTCATCCCAGAAGCGGTTTTTGTCGAAATGGCGAGTGGTCACCTTGGTACGCTTGCGTACGATTTCCGCGCCGCGCCGCAGTTTCTCATTGAGTAGGGAGTGATCGATGTAATAGCACAGCGTGTCCATCGCTTTGCCGTACCCCTGCTGTTCAACGAACTCAGGGTAATAATCCGGATTGTAGGGCATCATGACAACTGGAGGCTTGTCGAAGGCATCGACCAGAAGCCCGATATCCTCGTTGATCGACGGATTGAACGGACCGCGTACAACATCAGCACCCCATTCTCGGGCAGCGCGTTCAACATTCTCAAACAGGGCGTCTGTTACTTCTCGGTCTCGAAGGCTTTCAAAAAAACCGAAGAAGCATGTGGATTCTTTGTGTGTGGTGTTGTGGTTATCATCCCAGATTGCCGCAATGCGACCGGCAGGTGCACCGTCCAGGTAAGCTGTAAAACGCCGCACTTGCGCATGCTGGTAAAAGGGATGCTTTTTCTCATCATGCAGCTCTTTCTGCTGCACGCGAAGCGGGGGAACCCATAGCGGGTTTTTACCCTGTACAATATAGGGAACTTCGAAGAAATCTTTTAGCGTCCTGCCGCCCTCAGCTTCCGCGACACGCACCGTGCCCGCCATAGTCTCTCCTGTAGATAGAGAACCGCCGCGAGGCGGTGTGCTCCGTTGCGGTTGCTGGTCAGCATCCTATCGTTCAATGGAAGAGCCGAAATTCTGTCCGTTTTTTGCCTCCTCCATCAGTTCCGCTGCTGTTTTCCCGATGAAGTCCAACTCATTGCCGACCATTACCAGTTTCTCTACAGTATAATCAAGCTGTTCTTCTGTGAGTGTGGACATCAGCGAAAGGCGAATCAACTGCTGCCCGGGAGGTACGGCCGGCGATACCACCGGGTTCACAAAAATGCCTTCCTCCTGCAATCGGATGCAGGCCTTGAATACCTTCAAATCGTCACCCACATATACCGGGATGATCGGACTTTCACAAGGTCCCAGGTGGAAGCCGGCGGTTTGCAGGTTGGTTTTGAGATAATTGGTCAGCTCCCACAGACGTTCGATCCGTTCCGGCTCACGTTTGATGATTTCCACCGCCTTGATCACGGAGGCCATCGACGCCGGCGGTGGTGAAGCGGAGAAGATCAGGGGACGGCTGTTGTGCTTCAGAAAGTGCACGAGATCTTCGCTGCCGGCGAAAAATCCGCCGATGGAAGCGAGCGATTTCGAAAAGGTTGCGACTGTCCCAAGGATACGGTCGGTCAAACCAAAGTGAGCAGCTGTACCCTGCCCGGAATGATCAGGTCCCAGCACCCCGATCGCATGCGCATCGTCCACCAGTACATCAGCGTCATATTGTTCGGCAAGGGTTACGATAGCAGGCAATCTGGCGATATCGCCTTCCATCGAGAAGACGCCGTCCATCACGATCAGCTTCGGACGATCTCCGGCGCGCTGCAAGCGCTTTTCCAGATCCTCCATATCGTTGTGGCCGTATTTGATTGTTTTGCTGAGAGCCAGACGCGCGGAATCAATAATTGATGCGTGATTCATTCGGTCGAGGAATACAAAACCCTCGCGTGGGGACAAGTGAGGAATCGTGCCCTGGTTGGCAAAAAAGCCTGTGGAATAGACAAGTGAAGATTCAGTACCCATGAAATCGGCAAGTACTTCTTCGCATTCAATGTGAATTCGAAGCGTACCATTAAGAAAACGTGAACCGGCACATCCGGTGCCGTACTGACGGATCGCTCTCTGGGCAGCCTCCTTTACCTCCGGATGATT
>WJJA01000563.1 GCA_014729955.1 bacterium | reverse complement strand
CGTTCTTTGTTTTGGCAGGCATATGGACTCGCTGGCCGGGCGGGGCGCGTGATGAAAAGCGCAGACGAAACGCACGCCAGGTGCTCGCGAACGGCGGGGTGGCCGGGCTGGGGGCGATGCTTGCTCTACTCGGATTTCAGGAAAGTGGCACGATGGTCATGGCAGGAACCTTTGCCGCAGCCGCGGCGGACACCTGGGCAACCGAATGGGGTCGCGCCTTCGGCGGTGCTCCACTTTCCCTGCGAACGGGAAAACGGACGGAACCGGGCGTCTCCGGAGCCGTATCTCTCACAGGAACAGTCGCGTCCCTGCTCGGCGCGGCTTCCGTCGCAACGGCATTGTGGAGCGTGCAACTTCTCACGATATTCCCCGTGATCCTGATCACAGCGGCCGGCTTCATCGGAGCGGCGGCGGACAGCATCGCAGGTGCCCGGCTGCAGGCGGTATGGCAGATGCCCGACGGCGGCACGACGGAACACGGTTCGAAGGCCGGCGACGATGCGGTGATGGTCCGGGGAGTGAGATGGATCGATAACGATGTGGTTAACGGTATCGCAACCGCGACGGGCGCGATTTCAGCTGTGTTGCTGATCAACATCTGGTAAACAAAGCATGAAACGATGGATACAGTGGGTGCTTCCCTCAAGCGGGGCGGCACTGATTTTATTGACAATTGTCATGTTGCAGGGCTCGGGCCCGGCGCATCCGCACGGCGAGTTCGGTGAGATCGATTCCGTACGAATGAATCTTGATCTGGATCCGGATACCCACAAGCTTACCGCCGAAGCCGAGGTGCATTACCTGCCCGGCCGTTCCGACACCCTGTGGTTCCTGCTGCACGGCAACCTGGAGTTGGACGCGACGGCCTGGAACGGCAAGAGCATTTCTGTCCCGGAAGCAATTGCACGGGGCGAAAAGGTGAAGACCACCCTGGAAGTCATGAAGTGCGGCAAGGGCCTGGACGGCGATCATCTTGCGCTTTACGCCCTGCCGTTGCCGATGGATGTCGCATCCGATGACACCCCTTCTCATGTTACGCTTTCTTACGCCGGTGAAATTCATGACGAAGTGGATGTCGCGTCGTTCAGCCGCTGGTCCATCGCCGATGAAACCACCGGCCTGATCGACACGAAAGGGGCGTTTCTGGTTCCGTCAACCGGCTACTATCCGGTTGTACCGGGCAAGAGTCGCACCGCCCGTTTCCGCAGTACGATTACCGTGCCGAACGATTGGAAAGCGCTGGCGGAGGGAGCCGTCGTCGAAGAGAAAGGCAACACGGTCCGCTTTGACAGCGAGCACCCGATCGACGGCAGTCACATTGTCGCCGGTCCTTACAAGCTGTCCAAGAAAAAGGTAGACGGCATCGAAGTCGCAATGTACTATTACGAGGGTAGCGAGGACCTGGTCGACCGCTACCTGGACTTCTCGGGCCGCTATCTGCAGATGTACAACGACATGATCGGCCTCTACGCCTACAGCCGATTCAGCGTCGTGGAAAACTGGTTCCCCACCGGGTACGGGATGCCCTCCTATACACTGCTCGGAAGCAGGGTGTTGCGCCTTCCATTTATCGTGCACACCAGCCTGGGGCACGAAATCGCCCACAACTGGTGGGGCAACGGTGTCTTCGTGGATTATGACAGCGGCAACTGGTGCGAGGGGTTGACAGTGTACTGCGCGGACTACTACTACAAGGCTCTGCAAAGCGAGGATGAAGCCGCACGGTACCGCATGGAGACCCTTCGCGACTATTCCGAATATGTGGTGCGAGGCGATGAGGAAGACTTTCCGTTGCGTGAATTTACCTCCCGCACCACCGCCGGCACACGCACCATCGGGTACGGCAAGGCGATGATGGTGTTTCACATGGTGCAAAATCGTATCGGCGAAGACGATTTCGCCGCAGCGTTGTCCGAGGTGTACGACACCGAAAGTTTTCAATACGTGTCCTGGGATGACTGGTTCAGTCACTTTTCCCGCCAGCATGGCGAATCCCTGGAATACATGAAGAAACAGTGGGTTGATGGTGCCGGGGCTCCGTCTCTCGCGGTGGAGAATGTGACCCAGCGCAAGACCTCGGACGGTTGGATGCTTGAGTTTACGCTCAGGCAGCAGCAGAACACGGAGGCGTTTCGCCTGGATGTGCCGGTCGAGGTGCAATTCGAGCGGGAGAAACCGCTGAAAACGGTCTTGCGTGACGTTGCCGGAAGATTGTACCATGCGCGCATTCCGCTTCCGGACCGTGCCCAAACCGTGGCGATCGATCCGGGTTTTGACGTGTTCCGTGTGGTGGATCCACGCGAGGCGCCGGCCACTCTGGCCGGGTTTTTCGCGGAAGAGAAACCGGTTGTGATCCTGGGCGGTAAGGGGGCGCAACGGGAGGCGTACCGCACGTTTGCCGAAGCCCTCATGGCTCGCAGCGACGCAGAGATGATTGAGCCGGATGCGTTCCATGCGTCCGACTTTTCCGGACGGTCGGTGCTGTTCCTGCGTGAAGGCGATACCGTCGGCCTCGCTGCAGAAGCGATGGAATCGGGCTCAATAGAGGGTGGGCGTGCCGTGGCGGCTGCATTTCGAGACCCCGACCATCCCGAGGTGGTGCACCTGGAGATCGCCGGTTCCGCAGAAGCGTTGATGCCTCTTGTGCGTAAACTGCCGCACTATGGCAAATACAGTTACCTGGCGTTTGATGGGGGCGAGAACATCGGCAAAGGTTGGTGGCCGCTCGAATCGTCGCCTTTACAGGTAAACCTGCCGTGACAGGCGGGAGAACAAGGCAAACCAGACATTTGGATGCTTGATGCGCTATTGCCCGTTAGACAAGATCGACTATGATGACGATGTCGAGGAGTGCGTCGTGTGCGGCGGTCCCCTGGTGGACGGCACCTCCCGCGAACAGTTTGATGAAGCGGACGACGACCGTTGGGTTGAACTGGATCCGGTAAACTCCCTCACTCATGCCAAGCTGGTGCAGGAAGCCCTTGAAGAAGAGGAGATCGATTCTTACATCGAGGCCTTCTACGGTGGCGGCGGTGGAGACGGGTATACCGCGACGGTGATGGTTCAGGAACAGAATTTCGATGATGCGCTCGAGATTCAACAGGGCTTGACGCCACCGGATGAGGACGACCTGATCATCGATCCGGACAATGACGATTTTTAACACCCGGGCGAATATGCCTGTGAGGTGAAGCGAGGACGAGGGTATGCTGGGACGCTTGGTATGCCCTCTTCGAGTATCCTGCGGCTAACGGCAGGAGAACCCCCCACGGGGGAACAGGTGAGGCGAATCATGACGGAAATTGTAGATGTATTCGCGCGTGAGGTGTTAGACAGCCGCGGCAATCCCACGGTGGAAGTCGAAGTGCATCTCGAAGGCGGCGGATTCGGCCGTGCGATCGTTCCCTCGGGCGCGTCCACCGGTGAACATGAGGCTCTGGAGCTGCGGGACGGGGACAAGGACCGTTATCTCGGCAAGGGCGTGCTGAAAGCGGTGGAAAACGTGAACGCCGTGATCGCACCGCGTGTGCTGGGGCGTGACGCCGTCAACCAGGTTGAGCTGGATCGACTGATGCTCGAGCTGGACGGTACCCCGAACAAGGAGAAGCTGGGCGCGAATGCGATCCTGGGAGTTTCCATGGCGATTGCCCGTGCCGCGGCGGATGGTGTCGGCCTACCGCTGTACCGCTACATGGGCGGCATCGGCGCGCATATCCTGCCGGTCCCGATGATGAATATCCTCAACGGCGGCAGCCACGCCGACAACAACGTGGACATCCAGGAATTCATGATCATGCCCAAGGGGGCGAATACTTTCGCCGAAGCCCTTCGCTGGGGCGCCGAAGTGTTCCACAACCTGAAGAAGGTGTTGAAGGAAAAGGGGTACAACACCGCTGTCGGCGATGAAGGCGGCTTCGCTCCGAACCTCGGCTCCAACGAGGAAGCCTTCCAGGTCATCCTGACCGCCATCGAGAAGGCCGGATACAAAGCGGGCGAAGACATCGTCTTTGCCATGGACGCCGCGTCGAGTGAATTCTACGACAAGGATAAAGGGCTGTATGTCCTCGCGGGCGAAGGCAAGGAGCTGGACGCGGCGGGCAT
Organism: bacterium; assembly: GCA_014729955.1. GTDB lineage: Bacteria > Electryoneota > Electryoneia > Electryoneales > Electryoneaceae > WJJA01. The sequence goes on along the minus strand of WJJA01000563.1, from coordinate 2,179 downwards.
GGTTGACCTGTACAAGAGCTGGTGCGATGCGTACCCGATTTTCTCGATCGAGGACGGCCTGGACGAGAACGACTGGGACGGCTGGAAGAAATTGACTGCTGAGCTTGGTGACCGTGTACAGCTCGTCGGCGACGATCTGTTTGTCACCAACACCGAGCGTCTCGGACGCGGCATTGAAGACAACATCGGCAACAGCATCCTGATCAAGGTGAACCAGATCGGTACGTTGACAGAAACCCTTGAGGCGATCAACATGGCCACGCGCGCAGGATACACCAGCGTGGTGAGCCATCGTTCCGGCGAGACCGAAGATTCCACAATTGCCGACCTGGTGGTGGCGACCGGGGTCGGACAGATCAAGACCGGCAGCCTTTCCCGTACCGACCGGATTGCAAAATACAACCAGCTACTGCGGATTGAAGAAGACCTCGGCATTGCAGCGGTGTATGCCGGGTCGCATCTTGGAGCATGAACCAACAACCGGACATAAAAGCTTGGTTGCGCCGTTGGTGGCCACGCCTGGCCTTCGCGGCGCTTTTTGCCTATGCGGTATATGCCCTGGTGTTGAAAGAAGATGGCATCCTGCGTGTCTGGAGACTCCAGTCGGAACGTGACCGTCTGCGCTCACAGGTGGAGGAGCTTCGGGCGGACAGCGCTCGTTTGCAGGAGACGATCGAACGCCTGGAAGCACGCGATCCGGAGCTGATAGAATTGAAAGCTCGCGACAAGGAGATGATCCGCGAGGGTGAAGAGGTCTGGCGTATTGAGTACCAGGAAGAAGCGCCGGACAAGGGTGAGCGGAGACAGTGAGGCTGTATGGCGTCCTATGATGAAATGGCCGGCATCTACGACCAGATGATCCGGTGGAAGTCGCGACTCGAACGTGAAACCCCGTTTCTGCAACGCCTGTTCGCCGAACGGCGCATCCATCGTGTGCTCGATCTCGGCTGCGGTACCGGCAAACATGCCCGGCTCTTTCACAAGTGGGGTTGCGAGGTCGTCGGTGTGGATGCCTCGGCAAAACTGCTGGAGTCCGCACGCGAACAGTTCAAGGATGACGCAGAAAACATCACCTTTGTGCATGCCGACTTTGCCGAGTTTGTAGATAAAGTGAAAGGACCGTTCGATGCTGTGCTTTCGCTGGGAAACTCGCTGCCGCATGTTCGTGATGAAGTTGAGCTGAAGCAGACTCTGAGCAGCATATATACCCTTCTGAAACCGGAAGGTGTGTTTGTGTTCCAGAACCGGAACTATGACCGTCTGCTGAAAACCGGTGAGCGCTTCCTCCTGCCCTTGACCCACCGTCAGGCGGACAACGAGCAGATTTTCTTCCGTTTCAACGATTTCAAGGATCATAAAGTCCAGTTCAACGTTGTCCACTTCACCCGTGTGGGAGAAGGCTGGATCCATGAAGTCCACTCCATGGATCTCGAACCGATTCGGCAAGAGGTGATGGAATCCCTGCTCCGGGAATCCGGCTTTACGGCGTTGAATTTCTACGGGGATTTTTCCGGCACCCCGTTCGATCCGGAAACGTCGGCCGACCTGGTGGGCTTGGTACGGAAACCTAAGGATGCGTAGCTTTTGAACAGTCGTCAGAGAAGTGCGATCATCTTATAGAAAGGAACACTCATGCGGATCGCTGTGGTGGGAACAGGTTATGTCGGTCTTGTCGCCGGCGCCTGCTTTGCTTCTACCGGCAACCATGTCAAGTGTGTCGATATCGACGAGCGCAAAATCGCTGCCCTGAAACAGGGTGAGATCCCGATCTACGAGCCCGGCCTGGAGCCGTTGGTGGAAGACGGTGTGAAGAAAGAGCGTCTGGATTTCACCACCGATTTGCCTTCGACGGTACAGTGGTCCGAAGTGATCCTCATTGCCGTCGGCACACCGCCGAACGAGGACGGCAGTGCCGATCTGCAGCATGTGCTGGCGGTGGCGGAGGGAATCGGTAAGTCCCTCAACGAATACAAGGTCATCGTCGACAAGAGTACCGTCCCGGTCGGAACCGGTGCCAAGGTTCGTGCGAAGATTGCCGAATTCTATGATGGTGAGTTTTCGGTGGTATCCAATCCGGAGTTCCTGAAGGAAGGTGCGGCGGTGAACGACTTCCTTTATCCGGACCGTGTTGTCATCGGTGCCGATGAGGAACGGGCGCGCGAGGTGATGACTCACCTGT
>WJJA01000074.1 GCA_014729955.1 bacterium | reverse complement strand
GTACAACGAAGTCACGCTGATGCACTCCAACTGGCTGCCGCAGTTCAAGTTCAACGACTTGTACTACGACTTCCTCAGCTACGTACACCAGGTGGAAGACTGGGGGACATTCGGCGCGAATGTCATCTTCCTCAACCTCGGTGAAAGCATCCGCACGGACGAGACAGGCCGCGAGCTGGGCACCTTCAACTCGTACGAGCTGGCGGTGACGGGCTCCTACGGTTCGCCGATCACGAACGATGAGAAGATGGCGGTGGGTGTCAACATGCGCTTCATCTATTCGAACCTGTCGCCGGTGGGCGCCGGTTCGGAGAAGGGCACCGGCACCGCGACCAGCGTCGGCGTCGACATCGGCTGGCTCTGGCACAGCCCGATCAAGAACCTGAACCTCGGCGCGAACCTGTCGAACATGGGCCCGAAGGTGGCTTATATCGACCGTGCCCAGGCCGACCCGCTACCGACCAATTTGAAGGCGGGCTTCGCGTATCACGTGATCAACTCCGAATACAACCGCCTCACCTTTGTCGGTGATGTGAACAAGGAGCTGGTTCGCCGCGACGCCGACACCGGCGACCCCGATCATTTCTACATCGCCATGTTCACTGCCTGGGGCGACGGCGACCTGATCGAGACGCTGATCTACAACACCGGTCTCGAGTACTGGTATTCGGACCTGATCGCGCTACGTGTCGGGCACTGGAACGACCAGCTGGGCAATGTCAAGCCGACGACGTTCGGCGCGAGCCTGAAGTACAACCTGTACCGGTTTGACCTGTCCTACGTCGCTGCCGGCGAAGGCCATCCGTTGCAGGATACCATGCGGTTCAGTCTTACCGTCGGGTTTTAAGCAACAGTACGGACGTAGGCGTGGAATGAACGTTCCGTACGAAACGAACGGCGATGAGCCGCAACGTTGGACAGCCTGTTGACCTGCAATGATGATGGGATCATGACCATTCGGACACGACTTGCCGTATTGCTCACGATCGCGCTTCTTCTGATCGTGTCCACAACGACGGATGCCCGCCTGCTGAAAGGTCGGGTGGGAACGGCGGACATGAAGGCGCGCCCTTCGATTGTAGAAGGCCTGCGGCCGAATCCGCCCCGCACGGCGGGTGCCGGTATCGCTTCGCTGGATCAACTGCAGAATGCCGTGGCGGATACCCTTCGCCTGCTGGCCATTCGTGTTGATTTCCAGCATGACACCCTTTCCACGACCACAGGCGACGGCTCCTTCTTTTATGACATGCCGGACACGATGGACGAAGAAGACTGGCTGGTGGACCCGCCGCCGCATGACCGGCGCTACTTCCAGGACCAGCTGCTCGCAGCGAGGAACTACTTCCACCGTTTCTCGAACGGACAGGTGGTCATCACCGGGAACATCGACCGGGATTCGCTGTCCGGCGGAGATGTCTTCCCGCTGGATGCCCGTGCCGCCTACACCCTCGACTACCCGATCTGGCATGTCAATTTCGGCAATGACGACCGGGAAAGTCGTCTCGACACCACTCTGACGCAGCTGTTCGTGGATGCATGGCTTGCCGCACGGGAGGATCTGCGGGCCAACCAGGTGAACTTGAACGCCTACGACATGTTCGTCGTCTTCCATGCCGGTGCGGGAAACGAGTTTGACACCGGATTCGATACCACTCCTCATGACATTCCTTCGGTGTTTATCGGCGAGGATGATCTCGCCCAGTACACCGATTACCCGAACGGGATCGAAATCTACGGCGACATGGCGATCCGACAGGGCGTGATTCTGCCGGAAACCCAGCGGCAGGGCGACGTGGAAGTCGGCATGATGGGCACGGTGTGCCACCATCTCGGCTTCCTGATGGGCATGCCGCACATGTACAAACCCGTGACCGGCGATCCGGGTATCGGGATGTTCGGCCTGATGGACCGCGGCTTCGGCGCCTTTTTCGGCATGGTGCCGATCCCGCCCAACCCGTGGCAGCGTTTGCATATGGGCTGGGAGACCGCGGTTACGGTGGATACCGGCGAGGTACGTCTTGCATCCCTGCATCTGCCGGACAGCGTGCTTTCAGACAGTGTGCATCGGCTGGTAAAAACCCCGCTGAACGATCGTGAATACTTCCTGCTGGAAGCGCGGTTTCGTGATCCGGAAGAAGACAGCCTGACCTACGCGTACGACCGTGAAGGTCGCCGTATGACGCTGCATTACGACTATTCGTTCGAAGTGGAAGACGGCTTCCGCGTGCCGGTGCGTGTGGAAGACCACGACTTCGACTTCCCCGGCAGCGGCATGGTGATCTGGCATATCGACGACGGTGTGATTGCGGAAACGATCGATGCCGACGCGCTGCAGGAGGATCCGGAACGTCGCGGTGTCGACGTCGAAGAGGCGGACGGCAGCGAGGACATCGGTGAGGAATATGAGTTCCTCACCCCGGGTGACGGTTCCGAGTACGGCGTGCAGGACGATTTCTGGTTCGAAGGGAACGATGTCTGGCGCCTGGCGAACGATTCCGACGACGAAGAATTCAGCACGTTCACGACTCCCTCGACACGATCCAATGACGGCGGTGCGTCCCATCTGCGCTTCACCAACTTTTCGCCGATCCGTGACACCATGCGTGTCACCATCGGCAACACCTGGAAACAGGGGCATTTCAGCGATTTGATCCCGGGTTACGGCGTGGAGAATATGTCGCCGCGCGATGTGCAGGTGACGTTCGCGGATCTGGACGGCGACACGATTCGGGAAGTGATTGTGCGCAGCGGCAGTCGAATCTACACCTTTAACGGTTACGGAAGTCCGTTCGGGGATACCGTTCCCTACATGGACGCACAGCTTCAACCCAGCCCGATTGCGATTGCAGACCTGGACGGGGACGGTCGCGAAGAGTTTGTCTATGCCCGTGTCACAGGCGATGCTGCCGGCCAGCTGGTGATTGTGCGGCATGACAGCAACACAGGCAGTCCGGATGTCACAACGATACCGTTGACCGGCAACTGGGGCGACAACTGGTGGTTCCGCGAGTTGACGCTCGCGATGTCGCCGGACGAAACGCCCGTGGCCGTGCTGGTGATTCAGCGCCTGGTCGCTGCCGGCAGCATGATCTACAGCTTCGACC
>WJJA01000562.1 GCA_014729955.1 bacterium | reverse complement strand
CTGGCATGCGAACGGCCCGAGCGGGATGTACTTCGTGCGCATGACCACGAAGAAAGGTTTCGTCGCCACGCAGAAGCTGATGTTCGTCAAGTAATTATCTGGTTGGATCGCACACGTCCCGATCCTCAATCAAGCGCCCCGGCTGTTTTTGGTCGGGGCGTTTTTGATATCGTTCAGCGTGGTCTGTCCAGGCCTGTCTCATGTCAAACACAACCCAGGACCTGTGAGAGACGGCTCCGAACGTCAGTCTGCGAGGGTGGACATATCGCCGGGATCTTCCCCCATTGCCGTGGCACGCAGCACGCGGCGCATGATTTTCCCTGAACGTGTTTTCGGAAGCGCCTCCACGAATTCGATGTGGGCCGGGACCGCGATCGGACCGATCTCGTCACGCACGAACTGCTTTAACTCAGCCTCTTCCGGCTGTGCAATTCCCTGGGTGAGGATGACGAACGCGTGGATCACATTGCCCTTCACTTCGTCGGGCACACCAATTACAGCCGCTTCCGCCACAGCCTTGTGGGCGACGAGGGCGGATTCAATTTCCGCGGTTCCGAGACGGTACCCGGATACCTTGATCACATCGTCGATCCGTCCGATGATCCAGAAGTACCCGTCATCGTCCTTGCGAGCACTGTCACCGGCAGTGTACCAACCCTGCTTCTCGAAGGTGGACCAGTACTGCTGCCTGTAGCGTTCCGGATCGCCCCAGACGGTCCGAAGCATGCCGGGCCACGGGTGCTGCAGCACCAGGTAGCCTTCCTCGCCGGGCTTCACGGGATTGCCCTCTTCGTCCACCACATCGGCGATCACACCTGCGAAAGGCTTCGTGCCGGAACCTGGCTTCAAGGGTGTCGTCGGCATCGGTGTGATCATGAAGCCACCGGTTTCCGTCTGCCACCAGGTGTCCATGATCGGGCAGCGGCCGCCGCCAACAACTTCGTGGTACCAGCGCCACGCTTCCGGGTTGATCGGCTCGCCGACCGTGCCGAGCAGACGCAGGCTGGAGGTATCGTGACGCTTCACCCACGCCTCGCCGAAGCGCATCAGTCCGCGAATCGCGGTCGGCGCAGTGTAGAGGACGGTTACACCGTATTCTTCCACAATACGCCACCAGCGGTCCGGGTAGGGGTAGTCCGGCGCGCCCTCGTAGATCACCGAAGTGGCCCCGAGGATAAGGGGACCATACACGATGTAGGAATGCCCGGTAATCCAGCCGGGATCGGCGGCGCACCACCAACGGTCCTGTTCGTTCAGGTCGAACACGTATTGCAGCGTGGTCGCGACCTGCACCTGGTACCCGCCGTGGGTGTGCAGCACACCCTTCGGCTTGCCGGTGGTGCCGGATGTGTACAGAATGAAGAGGGGGTCTTCGGCGTCCATCACTTCGGTTTCGCATGAACCGTTCGCGACCGGCAGGTTCATCAGCTCATGCCACCAGAAGTCGCGACCTTCCACCATCTCGACCTCATGGCCGGTGCGCCGCAGGGTGACCACATGCTCGACATGGCCGGAACGCCGCACAGCTTCGTTGGCGATTTCTTTCAGGTTGACCACCTTGCCGCGATGGAAGCTGCCGTCCTGGGTGACCAATACGCGGCTGCGTGCATCTTCAATGCGTTCCGCCAGCGCTTCGGTGGAAAAACCGCCGTAGACTACACTGTGGATCGCGCCGATCTTTGTCGTCGCGAGCATCGCGATGACCTGCTCAAGGGTACGGCCCATGTAGATCGTAACAGTGTCGCCCTTCTTTACACCCATGCTCTTCAGCACGTTGGCGAATTTGCTCACCTCGCGGTTGAGCCGGAAGTAGCTCATCGACACCGCATGACCGTCTTCGGCGATCCAGATAAAAGCGAGCTTGTTCTTCCGCTGTGTATCGAGATGACGGTCAATCGCGTTATGGATGATATTGGTCTTCGCACCGACAAACCACTTGTAGAACGGCGCGTTGGAATTGTCCATCGCCTTGTCCCACGGTTCATACCAGTCGAGCAGTTCGTTCGCGCGATCCTCCCAGAACTTGACCGGGTCGGCGTACGATGCTTCACGCACTGCCTGGTCATCCTTCACGAACGCATTTTGCTTAACTTCATCGGTGGGATGGTAGAGTTCCTGCTTTGCGCCGTTGTTCGTCATGGGGTGGTCCCCTCTGTTACAGTGGGAGTGACATCCTTTGGATGCTCGGGAATATGAAACGGTTCGCTTGTTAGGGCAACCCAACTCGGAACATCGGAGGAGATTCTCACAGCGGATTCACATCTCATCAACTCCCATCAAGCCGGATCGCCGCGCCCGGAACCTGCATACCTGTGACGATGATCACACGCACTGTGATCCTGTACCACACCCCTGTCGGCACCTGTGTGGAGCGCTGCGGTGTGAAAACGAGTCCCTGCTGTTCTTTCGGGGCGACAAAGCAATATAAGTGTATGTAAAATAGTTGCCAGTCGAATGCAATTGAACTCCAGCCTCCCAGACTGCGCCAATTCAAGCGTTGGTACGTGCTTTGCTTTCTTTCATCTTTGCGGAGGGAGAGAAACGAAGCTGGAGGTGGAATCGTACCATGAGACGATTGGGTATGGTGGTTTTGCTTGTTTTCGGGTTGCTGATTACGGCAACGGTGCCATTGTTCGCTGCAGACCGTGAAGAAGAGGATGACGATTACGAATGGAAGCAGTGGAGCACTCCGCGCGGCGAATTTGGATTCAACGGCTTCTTCGAAGTGTTCTATCATTTTCAGACCTACAACGCCGACCCGGTAGACCGTCTTGCCTCACAGATGGGCATAGACGACACACGCGGTTTCACACATGGCTGGGGCCTGATGGCTCTGGGGCATGTCGGCAAAGGCTGGCGTATCGGCGGGATGGGCTTCGGCGGCAGCACGGATGTGGACGGCATTGTTACCTCCAACATCCCGGACGTTCCCGATGTTTCCCGCGAAATCGAGCTGGAAACCGGCGGGGGCGGTTTCACGTTTGAGTATTCCCCCACGATGATCGGTCCGGTTTTTATTGGTATCGGTGCCACAGTCGGCGGCGGTTCGCTCGCCCTTACGATGCGTCAGTCCACCGGAAATTTCAGCTGGGCCAACCTGCGCGATCCCTACACGGGCGACCAGGGCGAGACCGAGAATGCCTACAATACGACAACCAGGATCGAGCAGGGCTTCTTCCTCTTTGAACCCTACCTGTCGTTTCGCATTCACATGCTCGATTGGCTGGCGCTCGACTTGACCGGCGGCTACCACCTCGATACGGTTTCCAGTGAGAACTGGCAGTTCAACGAGACCGAGATCATCGACGACGGCCCCGGCTGGCACATTCGAAGTCCGTTCTTCCGCGCCGGTCTTGCGTTCGGCGGGTGAGGCGTGTTATCGGAGTGATACATTCTGCGACGGCCTGTCAAGGGACAACCCGGCAGACTCGTCTATAGCCTCAAATGCACTTCCTAGAGCCGTTTAATATCCGGTTTGAGTGTCGGGTCACACCCCGCTGAGGCGGGCCAAGACCCGACACAACATTCCGTCAGTGCTCCAACAACGTTCCGTCAGGCTTTGCGCACGATTGCAGCGTGCGTGTGACCTGGCGGTTGAACGAGTCTGCTGGATTTACT
>WJJA01000561.1 GCA_014729955.1 bacterium | reverse complement strand
GCTTCAGCTTGAGGAAATTCGCGCTCAAGAAAGGATAAAACCAACTCCGGTCTTGCCTCCGGCAGCAGTTCATCGCAGAACTGCACTTTGTCAACATTGCAGACTTCTGCAACCTGGTTGGCCGTTTGCACCGCACGCAGCAGCGGGCTGGTGACGATATGCTCCACCTGCACGCGCATACGGATCATGGCACCCGCGATCTTCTGGATCTTCTCCCGACCCTCGACCGTAAGCGCTCTTTCACTGTCATGGACTTCGTCAGCCGGCTCTGCAATACCGTGCCGAAGAAGAAAGAGTTGCATGAGGCGCTTCCTTTCACCTCCGGGAATGGACCTCCCGATACGATTACGAAATCAAATCAAGTTCGTATCAGTCGACCGGCAACGTCAAGCCGAACCATGAAAAATTCGCAGACAATCTAACACAAAAGAAACATAATCATAATGAAACCTGAAAATCTTACACTGCCTTGAACGCAAAGGGTCGACGTGTGAGAAGAAGTGGTTTATCACGGAGGACGGTTCGCTCTCCCGTCCCTGCCTTCCCGGTGCACCCGTCGTATCACCGCTTTCGGTTTTCCATAACGGCTCCGCAAACACCACGGCGCCGCCTCTCTCGAGACGACGCCGGGTGCGTGTGTGGAAGGGTGGTGATGGAGAATGCCCCGTGGGGCACACTTGTATAGCGTGGTCTAGCCCGAATATTTCATGAATGATGAAAGCGAGCTATGGTAAGGACTGGTTTTACAGGAAGATGTTCCCCAATTTGCCACTTCCTCCCGGCGACGGTTTGTACCCAGACGTAAAAGAGAAAACCCCATTTATTCATTCACCCTTCGGGCGATCCCAACTGTGTCATCTGCTTTGTTCCGAAGGATTCGCGGTATTGCCATACCGCTTCATCCTTCGCGCCTCACATCTGACACAGTATGAATTCGTGAAATATTCGGGCTAGAAATCCCCGAATTTTAACTGAATTCCCGCTGTCCAACCGCTGATGTCGCCGCTGTCCAGCCCGATCAGGTTGACATTCCCGGCATAGCGGTAGCCGGCAAAGCCACCCGCGCGGAACCAGTTGGTAACGTTCAGCTCAGCGTTCACCTTGGGATGCAGGTAGTAGAAAGCGTCGTTGAACTCCTTTCCATCCCGCTCACGCCTGGCGGTCAGGTTGCCACCGCCCATACCAAGCGAAACGGTGTAATGCAGCAGGTTTTCCGGTTGGATGTAATATTCCACTTCCATCCCGGATACACCCGCATTCAGGTCGAAGTCATCATCACGGTAATGATAGTCATCTGTTGCGTGGATGCCGTATCCCGTCCCGCCGATCCCGAAGGTGTGGTTGACAATCCAGTGCCCGTGCCACCCTCCCATGATCGCCGTTCCACCGGCAAACCCGGTCGCCGCCGTGCTGAAGCCGCCCATGCCGCCGTGGTCCCATGCCTTGTCCCCGAACAGGGAGCGCGGGCCGTCATCGTCCGCCTGCACCACGCCTGCAGTCAGCAGCAGGATCAAGCTCACCATCGATAGAAGTCTCACCATTCTCGCCTCCAGGTCCACATTTCGCGGTAGGGTCGCCTTACCAGCGCCCCCAACGGAAGGTCAGTCCGGCCACCGGTCCGCTCAGGTCCGAGTTATCCAACCCTCTTGTATCGACTCCGTTCACGAAGCGGTACCCGGCGCCGGCGGTGACACGCATCCAGCTTGTCACATTCAGAACGCCATGAACCATCGGTTGAACCATGAAGAACTCATCTTCCAGGTGACGATGTTCGTCGTCGTCTTCATCATAGTCGTAGTCTTTCAGGCCTTTTCCGACTCCACCGCCGCCGATCAACACATCGCCCGCCAGGTGCAGGATGTCGTCGCTTTTCCAGATTACGCCGACCAGTCCGCCGCCGTAACCCATGTTCCAGACCGCGTCCTCGCCGGATGGGAAAGCCGGCGCGTCATGCCGGGTGGTCAGTCCATAGCCGCCGATCCCGAGATAGATTACCTTGTTCACATGAAAGGCGCCGAACCCCCCGACCAGGAAGCCGGGATCTCCCTTGAAGGTGGTGTAGTGGGTTCCGACGCCGCCGAATCCGCCGATCTCAAACTCATCGCTCCCGAAGAGCGACCGGGGCTGAGCATGCGCTGTTGCCGCTACGATCAGTACCATCAGCAGGACTGCAAGATTCCGCAACATAGCTTCCGCTCCTCTGAAACGGCTCCATATGCTCTGTTGATCAATCCACTGGACGTGCGTGTTCGGACGTTCATATCTGCATGGAGCGAAAGTCGTGCCGGCATGGAAAAGGTCGTACTCGCGATGCCTCTACCGTTCCGGGTACCGCCGTATATATTTGGAAAACAAGGTCTAAGATAGTCTCGCTAAAGTCGTTTTGTGAGATATGAAAGCGTGGTTCTACAACGACGGTGTGGGGTTGTGGTGTCACAGGGGGCGTTGCTGTCGTTCAAACCACGGGACGGACAAACGCCACCCGACCGGGTGCCGGTCCCTGCCGTGACGGAAAACGATGGTTCTCCTTACACACGCTTCTGCCAGGGAAGCAGGTGCGGTGTGGTGCGGTAATGCACGTGGGCGTGTTCGGGGATGCGACGCTGCTCGAAGTCGGGATGGTGCTTGTCCCCGAAAAGGTCCGCGAAGATCTTCAGCAGCCGCTGTTTTTCATCGTCCGTAAAGCTGCTGCGGTGTTCCTTCAGAACGGCCATCGGCACTCGACAGATCAGGCAGTCGACGATGACAAACTCGTCGTCTTCGTAGTGCAACGGCGTCTTCACTTCGCCGTCCATCGCGAGAGCGCACAGGTCACAAGTGGGATCGTACGCTCGCACTTGCCCGTCGACCTTACGCTTGCGCGTGTGCGAACCTCGTTTTTTCTTGAGACGGTCGCGCGGGCTTTCGATCCACTTTTTCCAACGATACCATTCCGCGGTCTGTCCGACGCCGGCGAGCAGCGGCATCTTCCCTTCAAAGCCGAGACGGTTCCGCGCCTTTTCACCGCTGATTGTCCAGCGCGGCGCGAGTACATCGGGCAGCTTGTCTTTCTGGAACGGCGGCTTGCCGAACAGCTTGATCAGGGGGTGCACGAGGGGATACCCGACACGGATCAGCTCGTCCGGTACGGTCACCAGCTTGGGACGGGCGGACAGTACCTTGCTGATGGTATGCCCGAAATCCTCGTAACTCACCGGATCATACGGCGCAGCGTAGAATATTTCGCCGACGGCGTCCGGGTGTTCCATTTGCAGCACCACCTGGCGTGCAAGGTCCTGGGCATGGGTCAGAGACAATTGTCGGTGCCGGCCGATCAGCGGCAGCCAGCCGTTGGAAATCAGTTGGAACAGGGGCAGCCATGCGGTGTCACGCGGACCGTAGATCGCGGGCGGGCGCACGATCGTGATCGGAAAATTGTCCTGAAAACGCTGCAGATGCCCTTCGGCGACCAGCTTGCTCTGCCCGTAGTCCGTGATGGGTTGAGGCGGGTCGGATTCCCGGCGGGGGCGGGAGTTGTGTGTCGGTCCGCCCGCTGCCTCGCTCGAGACATAGACAAAGCGTTGCAGCCCGGATGCCGCATCGTGTGCCGCTTCCGCCAGCAGACGGGTACCGTCGGCATTGTGACGGTAGTAGTGATATTTCCCCGGTGCGGCGACAACCCCCGCATTGTGAATGATCGCATCGACACCCTCGACCGCCTTGCGAAGTCGCTCCGGTTCATCCAGTGAGGCGTATACCACCTCCACCGGCTTACGCTCCAGCCACTGCCGGTTGCTTGTGACACGCACCATCGTACGCACCCGGTAGCCGTTGCGCAGCAGCGCGTCGGTGATATGACTGCCGACAAATCCGTTGGCGCCCGTTAAAAGAACCGTAGTGTCTTCGGGCCTGCGGGGCATGGGTTCACTCTCCTTGTTCGTTGCGTCAAAAGATAGGGGTGCGCCGGGGGGGCTTGGCAAGCGCCATCATCCATGTCCCCGTGACCGAGCTGAATCCGGGTCCGACTACCGGTCGCGCTGCAGCACCGCAACTGTTTCCAGGTCGGGCGTCTGCGGAAACATGTCAACGGGAGTAAGTCGGACGAGACGATAGGCCGGCAGTCGGCCGAGGTCTCGTGCGAGAGTCGCGGGATGGCAGGAGACGTACACCAGGCGACCCGGTCCGTGGGCGTCCAGCACCTTCAGCACATTACGCCCGGCTCCTCCGCGCGGCGGGTCCAGCAGCACGGCATCCCGTGTTTCCAGCGCCAACCGTCGGGGAAAGCGACGCGCCAGATCCGCTTCGATGAAATCGACTTCCAGGTCGTGTTCACGCGCGAACTGCCAACCGGCCGCCAGTGCATCGGGCGCGGTATCGACCACCGTCGCCCGCCCACCGCGCCGGACGTACTCCAGTCCGAAGGAGCCGTAGCCGCCGTAGAGGTCGAGCAGGTTGCCGCCGGTAACCACATCATCCAGCGCGACCTCCACCAGTCGGTCACGCATGGATTCGTTCGCCTGGGTGAATATCGTCGGAGGCGCTTGAAGGGATTGCGTTCCGACACGAATCATGATGCCGGTATCGCCGGCCTCGGCGAGAATCGTGGAATGTGTCATCCGGGTTTTCACCTGCCGTGCCATGCGAACCTGCCAACCTGCGAGCGCGGGGATGTCCCGGAGCCACTGCACGTAGGGTGCGGGGTCGAATTTCCGCCCGGTCATGACGAAGAGGACCGCCACTGCCTGTTCTCTGCCGTTCGACCGTAGCAGGAGACGTACACTGCGGCGCGAAAAGGAAGGATCCGGCTTCAGCATGCCCTCTTTCAACCGCACGGACAAAGCCTGCATTGCTTCGCGTATCGCCACCGACGCCAGCAGGCAGTCAGCGAGGGCGACATCCACTTCGCCTTTACCGTACAGCATCCGCCAACCGCCTTGCAACGGCTCCAGGCGTGGTTCGATGCGGTCGCGGTAGTGCAGGCTCGCAAGCGAGGGCAGAGTTGCGCCGGTCATGCCGTCGAGCCGGGCACGGAGACGTTCCCGTTCTTCATTTCGTGTCCGTTGCTCCTCGTCCGACAGTCGGGGTGCTCCGGGAGTGCCGGGCGGGGCGTCACGTTCGACCCACGGCCCCATGCGAACCAGGGTTTCGAGCAGGTGGTGACGTTTCCAGTCCCGTTCCGCCCGATCCTCCAGCACACCCAGCGGTGAGGCCGGGCAGCCTTCGGCATAATGAGGGCAGGGATGTTCACGGCGATCCGGGGAGGGCACAAGGATTTCGCGCACGCGCCCTGTAAGCGGACCTTTCGTGCCCTGCGCTTCCAGCGCCGCCAGTACTCGGTCACCCGGCATGGCACCGGCAAGGAATACAACACGACCCTCTTCCGTGCGCGCCACGCCGCGACCGTCAGAGGTGAGATCGGTTACGTGATAGACAATCGCCAAAAAATCTCCCGATACGAGTTCGACAAGAAACTTACGAATTCTGTCCGGTCCTTTTAGAAGCTGACACCGTATGGTTTTCAAGGTCCGAGTGCGTGTTCCACAAGCTGTCGCAATGTCGACACGATACGCAGAGCCGTCTCCGCCGCGGTGGCGAGCCGTGATGATGCGTTGTACCTTTGTGAAAACCCGGTACAAGTGAGGAGTGGAAGCCATGGAACCCGCCGTTCGCCCTGCGTTGCGCACCCATAACATAACGTACGCTGTGCGTGATATCGTCGTTTTGGCACAGGAGACCGCCAAGACCGGCAAAGAGATGCTGTATCTCAACATCGGCGATCCGAACCAGTATGATTTCCAGACCCCTCCTCATATGATCGAAGCGACCTACGAGGCGATGAAGGGCAACTACAACGGGTACGCTCCCTCTTCAGGTACAACGGAAGCGCTGGAGTCCATCGAACGTGAGGCGGAGCGAAAGGGCATTCGCAACATCCGCGATATTTTTGTGACTACCGGCGCCAGCGAAGCGATCGAGATCTGCCTGACCGCCCTGGTGGACGAAGGTGAAAATGTGCTGACGCCCGCCCCGGGCTACCCGCTCTATACCGCCGTGGTCGCCAAGCTGCAGGCGATTGAAAACCCGTACCTGCTCGACGAGTCCAACGGCTGGCAACCGGACATTGAGGATATCAAGGCAAAGATCAATGACAAGACCCGTGCGATCGTCATCATCAATCCGAACAACCCCACCGGCTCGAACTGCTCGCGCGAAACGCTCGAGGAACTGCTGAAGATCGCACGAGAGCACAACATCGTGATCTTCGCCGATGAGATCTACGACAAGCTGCTGTTCGACGGGGGTGAGCACATTTCGATCGCATCCCTCGATCCGGATGCGCCCGTGGTAACCTTCAGCGGGCTGTCAAAGAACTTCATCGGCCCGGGACTCCGCATCGGATGGGGCATTGTCTCCGGCGAACGTGCCCGTATGAGTGAGTATATCGAGGCGATCAACAAAATCCTTCGGGCACGTCTGTGCGCCAATCATCCCCTGATGTTTGCGATCAAGCCGGCCCTGGACGGCGATCAGTCCCACCTGGGTGAGATGCTGGAGAAATTGACACGGCGCCGTGATTTGACCTACGAGATGATGAACGAGATCCCCGGCATATCCTGCGTCGCCCCCAAAGGCGCGTTCTACGCCTACCCGAAACTCGAGATCGAAGGCAGAGATTCCGACTGGGTCAAGGGCCTGATCGCGGGAACCGGCGTGGTTGTGGTGCCCGGGGACGGCTTCCGCCAGGCTCCCGGCACGAAGCATTTCCGAATCGTCTTCCTGCCCCCGGAAGACATTCTTACCCGCGCCTACAAGGCGATCGGAACTTACATGGACCAGTATCTGAACGGATAATCGAAGCGCTTCAATGCCGCGCATCGACAGCACCCGGAGAGATCCCTGTCCACCCTCCGTACTCTTGCATCTCAGGTGTGCCTGCCCCAACATTGTTAGGCAATCCGAACATACCGGGCGATTGGCGTACAGTCATCCTCACCCGGCCTGTCACTTGCGTCAGCCCTGATGATCACAGACCAAAGACAAGGGAAGTCCATGCACACCGATTCGAACCGCAAACTCGTCTTCAAAGGTTTGGAACTGGCAGCGTTGCGTCAATTGCTGGGTCCTCTCGGCGGCGACCTTCCAGGATTTCATGCGGAATTCGTACTCGATGAGCTGGAAATAGACGTGGACGACCTGCAGCGTCAGCTGACGTCCGGCGAAGCACCGGTCCTTGTGGATATACGTGAACCGGACGAGTTGTCGTCTGGCATGCTCGAGGATGCACGGCATGTTCGGATGAACGAGGTTGTATTTCGCCTGGGTGAAATCGCGGCGGACAAGACCAGTGAAATGGTCC
The DNA here is from genome assembly GCA_014729955.1 of bacterium. GTDB lineage: Bacteria > Electryoneota > Electryoneia > Electryoneales > Electryoneaceae > WJJA01. Next base: position 2,595 of record WJJA01000561.1, on the reverse strand, counting down.
TGTATTGCAGGTCGGGGCACCGCTCGCTCTACCTGGCGGCGGCCTTGCAGCTGATCGGATATGGTAACGTCCGTTCGCTCCGCGGCGGGATCCGCATGTGTCAGCGGTACGGGATGGTTCGCAGGGCATCTTGAGGGAGAAAGATACCTGCTGGTTTGCCGGAGCGACTGCACGTCAGCATTACTCTACTATAAGCATACTCTTACCACCTCCCATCCGACGTCAAATGGGGCGGTACCTCGTGGCGTCTCAGGTACTGCAGCACCTCTCGGATCCAGTTCATATCGCAGGTCGCCCCGCAGGGTTCCAGATCTTCGTCATCCAGGCAGCGTCCCGGGCAATCTTCGTTGCCGGTGTTGCGTACTTCCACCGCCGGTCCGTCGTAAAAGTGCTTCATCTCGCCGGCTCTGACGGCCAGGGTGGTTCCGCAATCGCCTGTCCGGTGTGTGATCAGAAACAAACCTTCTTCCGGGCTTTTGAAGGTCGCCTGGTAACCATTGACCTGCAGCATCTTATCCTGCACCAGCTCGACGTAGTCGCTCCAGCATGTGTCGCAGAGACGGCAGGTCTTGACGGGTTGACGGTTTTCGCGGCTCATCGGTGCTCCCGGTTGAAAGGGACGGTTGAAGCTGATTTGACAGTGGAAGAAGGCGCTGTCTGCCTGGGTCGGCGAACGGCAGGAGCAACCGATAGGCCCCGTGTGAGTCGAATTCCGGTGCCTTTTCTGATTGGTCTTGAGTGTCGGGTCACACCCCGCTTGCACGGGCCGGGATCCGGCAAACGTTCCGTCAGTACTCCAACAACACTCCGTCAGCGCTCAAGCAACGTTCTGTCAGGTCACACTTGCCCGCGGCAAGCAAGACCGGACGGAACGGTAAGACCGAATCACTCACAGTACGAGCAACGCTCCACTATTGAGTCGATGTCTACTTGTAGAGTAGCAAACGGGCGACACAGACGCAAATGGTACTTCGCGTTTTTTGCGTATTATGCCGGCTGACTTTGTGCCCGGAATCGTTTCTCTCGCGAGCGATTCACCGGCACGGCCCTTGTCATACTGCCTGCTACGGTCTATATTTGACGCTCTACACCGTGAAGAAACGAAGAAGCTTCCAACTCGGGGGGGTGACCGAGTGGCTGAAGGTGCTCGCCTGCTAAGCGAGTGTGCGCTAACCGCGTACCGAGGGTTCGAATCCCTCCCCCTCCGCACGATGAGACAAGGCCGGGACATTCAAACCTCCCGGCCTTGTTTTTTGTAGATTGGCGAAGAGAGCGGCGAACGGCAGCTTCGACGGTCAACCGTCAGCGCTGCCGGAACGATGAAATGCAAATCTCCCGGGAAAAGGAGGAAGGCATGACGTATCAGCTGAAACGCCTGCCGATCTGGCCGGTCGCGAAGATCGCCTTCGTGCTGTACCTGGTGGTGTTCCTCGTCTTCGGTCTGCTCTATGCGCTGTTTTTCAACGCGATCCTGCAATTCGCCGCTTCCTTCGGCGGGATGGTGGACAGCACGGCGATCGGCATCGGTGGAGCGGCGCTGTTCTTCGGCATCTTCTTCCTCGCGGTGTTCGGGGCGATTCTCTACACGGCCGCAACCGTCCTGCTGGTGATCATTTACAACGCCCTGGCCTCTGTGGCAGGAGGATTGGAACTCGAATTGGAGCCGGCAGCCGAAGGCGCACGAGAACTGCACATGCCGGCGGTGCCACCCCAGGCGGCCGCGGCGGCGACAAGTCCACAGTCACCGACACCAGGGGCGGAAGACTCAGGCGCCCAACCCGCTGCGACACCGCCCCCGACCGGCGGGCCCGGGGTGGCGACGTCCGACGAGCCTGCACCGACTCCTGAACCCGAGAAGGACGACCATGCCCGGTTCATGCCGACCGATGCGAGCAGGGAATGGGCGGACGGTGAAGAGAAGACGGATTTGTCCGAACGCAAAGAACCGCCGGCGAAGGTTGAAGAACCGGCCGAACCCGCGACACCTGCTGAACCGGCCGAAGGGGCGGGCGATTCGGACGAAGAGGTACGGGATAGGACCCCGACCGATGACACGAACATCGAACCCGAGGACGATACCACGTCAGACAGTGATTCAGAGGAAGAACAGAAACAGCCATGACCGAACCGATTCGAGTACGATTTGCTCCCAGCCCCACCGGGTATCTTCATATCGGCGGGGCGCGCACCGCGATTTTCAACTGGCTTTATGCGCGCAGCAAGGGCGGCAAGTTCCTGCTGCGGCTGGAAGACACCGACGTCAAACGCTCCAGGCCGGAATTCGAAGAAGACATACTCCAGGCGATGGCGTGGCTCGGCCTGGACTGGGACGAGGAACCGCTTCGTCAGTCGAAACGCCGCAGCTTCCATCGCGAGATGGCCGATGAGCTGATGGAACGCGGCTTTGCCTACCGCTGTTTTCTGACCGCCGACGAGGTGCAGAGCATTCGTGCTCGCAACGAAGCGCGCGGCGACACCACGGCCTTCCGCAGTCCGCACCGTGAGATGGATCAAGCAGAGGTGCAGCGTCGGATGGAAAACGGCGAGACCTGGGTGGTACGATTCAAGGTGCCGGGTGAAGCGGTGGAATATGTC
>WJJA01000560.1 GCA_014729955.1 bacterium | reverse complement strand
GGGTGCTGGCTGTCGCGCTGGCCGGACTGGTGGCCGCCAACATCTTTTTGCGCCGGAAGATGCGGGTGCAGGACGCGGATCTGAAGGTCACCCAGCAGCAACTGCAGAACGAGATCACGACACGAAAAGGTCATGAGCTGGATCTGATGCGTTTCGGTGCCGTGATCGAGCAGATGCGCGAAGGGGTGGTCATCACCAATGAGGATGGACTGGTCCAGTATGTCAACCCGGCATTTGAACACCTCACAGGGTTCGACATGCAGGAGGTGATCGCAGGATCATTCAACGACCTGTTCCTTGGACCGGAAGCGACCGATCTGCTGGACGAACTTCGCTCCTCTCTCGGCAAAAAGGGGGAATGGCGCGAGCGGTTCATGAATACACGCAAGGACGGCAAACCTTACCAGGTAGAAGCCACGGTTTCTTCCATCTACGGCGGGTCAGGCGATGTCATCAACATCCTGGCGATATTTCGTGACATCACTCATGAATATGAACTGGAACGGCAACTCCGGCAGTCCCAGAAACTGGAAGCGATCGGTACTCTCGCCGGAGGCATCGCCCATGATTTCAATAACACGCTCGCTTCCATCATGGGTTACACCGAGCTGACTCTGCTCGGCATGGAAGACGACAACGAACATCGCGAAAAACTGGAACGGGTTCTGCGTTCCGGCAAGCGTGCACGGCAGTTGGTTGAGCAGATCCTCACCTTCAGCCGACAGTCGGACGAGGGACACCGCAAGCTCGCAGTGGAACCGATTGTAAAAGAAACCATGAAGTTGATCGCACCGATGATCCCCAAGTCCATCGAAGTAGCAACTACGTTCGAGGCACCCGGCGTGTTGATCCGCACCGATCCCACGCGCATTCACCAGATCCTGATGAATCTCTGCACCAATGCTGCTCATGCCATCGGGGACAGCAACGGTCGTATCGAGGTCTCGCTCGGTGTCGCGGAAATCGACCGCTTCCAGGTGCAGATGAGCCTGGAGCCCGGCCGTTATATCAAGTTGAGTGTACGCGACAACGGTTGCGGCATGACCCGCGAAGTCCAGGAGCGAGTGTTCGAGCCCTTCTTTACCACGAAGAAACGCGGGGAAGGTACAGGGATGGGGCTGGCGGTGGTGCACGGTATCGTGGAAAGCCACGGCGGCGCCGTTGACCTCTACTCAGAGACCGGCAAAGGCACAACCTTCCATGTTTTCCTGCCGACGGTGTCAGGTGTGTCGGAAGCTGAGACGGAACAGGTGGAAGAGAAACCCACGGGCACGGAATCGGTCCTGGTGGTGGACGATGAAGAGCCGGTGTCCGAAGTGCTGGCGCTGATGTTGACGCACCTTGGCTACCAGGTGGAGACCCGTAACGACAGCCGTGAAGCGCTCACGTTCTTTGAAGAGCACTCGAATCGCTTTGACCTGCTGATCACGGACTACGCCATGCCCGGCATGGTCGGCACGGAACTGGCCAGGCGAGTGCTGGAGATTTGTCCCGATCTGCCGATTATCCTCGTCTCGGGGTACGGCCAGGGCTTGACCACGGAGCGTGTGGAATCGGTGGGGATTCGCGATATGCTGCCGAAACCGGTGATGACCGGCGACCTCGCACGTGCCGTAAGACGTCTGCTGGATAAAAAAGACGCCGATATTCAACCGGCGTCCCTGGATTGACAGCAGACTACTTGCTTCGCTACTCTTTCGAGCTTATTGCTTCTGTTCGGACTCCTCTTCGTCATCATCCGAAAACAGGTCGTCATCTTCCAGGGCTTCATCGAAAGCCTCGAGGGCACCCATGATGTCTTCCGAGCTCTGCTGATCCTCTTTGTCAGACGCTTCGCGCGGCTGTTCTGCGGGTGACGTTCTTTGTGTGCCCTGCGCTTCGCCCTCCTGCATCTCCGCTTCGGCATCATCGTCACCATCGGAAGACGTTACCCCATCGACAGTTTCCACCTCTTCCGGTATAATCTCGCTGGCGGGTCGGTCCTCGGGATCGGAGAGAATGGTGGATTCGAGCTGTTCCGGGTCGTCCGGGCTGTCGTTGTCATCATCTTCCGAGGTTGCTTCTTCCTCGTTGGATGCCTCGTCATCATCTTCTTCGTCCTCGTCCACGAGGCTTGAAAGAGGATGTGTGGGATAGGCTTCTTTCAGGCTGACGAATTCACGCTTGGCATGCTCCTCGTCCATATCCATGTCCGACCCGGGCTCCACCCGGAAGTCTTCCTCGTCCGTGTCCACATCGGAGGGTGCCGCAGGACCTTCCCCGCGCAATCGTTGCAGCGCCTGTTCAATCCGGACAAGTCGTGCCGTGACGGCAGCACGCACGTACCCTTCTCCCGATTTGCCGAACCCGCGGCCGGGTGTAAGAATGACACCTTTTTCCAGAGCTGCATCGACAAAGGCCAGGTCGTCTTTTACTTTGGCCCACACGAAGAAGGTCGCCGGCGACGGGTAGACTTTCTCGATTCCCGGCACGTCCGCAAGCCCCTCTTCGAGCTTCCGTTTGCGTCGGCCGTATTCGGCACGCGACGTCGCCACCTCCTTCGGCGGCACACGTCCGTCATATTGCATCAACGCATCAGCCATCGCCCGCTGGATGAACACCGGCGCTCCGCTGTCCACCTGGGTTTTCACACGAACGAGCTGGTCGAGAGCGTCGGCATCACCGACAGCAAACCCGATACGATACCCGGTCGCGTTCATCATCTTGGAAAGGCTGTGCACCTCCACGGCTTTTCGTGTGAAATTGAGGATGGAAGGGGGATAGTAGTCGTCAAATGCCAGTTCGGTATAAGCAGCGTCCCAGACCAGCAGAGTCTCTGCATGGCTTTCGGCGAAGTCTGCGGCGGTACGGTAAAATCTGTCCGGTGCGACCACACCGGTGGGATTGTTGGGATAGTTCAGATAGAGCAGCTTAGCTCCCTCGGCGAGACGCAGGTCCGGGAGGAACCCGAAGGATTCACGCAAGGGCAGGGGCCGTGCCAGAGCATCGTTCAACACTGCAGCGGCGCCGTGATACACCGGATATCCCGGATCAGGTGCGGCCACGACATCCCCGCCGTCCACAACCGCGCGTGCGATATCGGCCAGACCGCCTTTGCCGCCAATCAGGATCACAACCTCACGTGCCGGGTCCAACTCTACATCGAAGCGTCCCTTGAACCAGGCTGCGACCGCCTTGCGAACTCCCTCATCACCTCGGCTGGTCGGATAACGATGAGCTCCCGGATCCGTGAGATGAGTCTTTACCGCCTCCACGAGAAAGGAGGGCGGCTCGCGGTCGGGGTCGGCGATTCCCAGGTCGATTAAATCCACCCCCTTCTTTTCCAGACGATCCGCCTTTTCTTCCAGGTCGGCGAATAGATACTGTGGCAGCCTGTTCAGGCGTCGTGCCGGTTGCATGGACCGCGGCCCTCCCGCTTGGCGTTCCGTTCTGATCAGTGTTGGAAACGAAATACCTGTGTAGACTTGCAAATATAAGGTGATAATAGCGAGTACGCGAGAGCTTTCACCATCCATACAACCCGGAAAAAATCCTTCACGTCCCAGGTTCCGGCCCGACCGCCTAACGCGTGCATGTGGACCGTTTAAGACGCGTCACGACGCTCCGGTGCCGCGCCCTCTCCGGAGGATTAGCATATCCTAACTCCTTGACTTTCATGGGGCTGTCTCCCATACTTGCATGTGTTAGCCATTTTTTAGACAGGACTAAATCCCAATCGAAAAGGAGTCGATCCATGGCGCATCAACTACCCGACCTTCCCTACGCGTACGACGCGCTTGAACCGTATTATGACAAGCAAACGGTGGAGCTTCACCACGACAAGCACCATGCCGGTTATGTGAAGGGTCTGAATACGGCGCTGGAGAAACTCGAAGCGGCCCGTACCTCCGGCGACTTCGGTGCCATCAAGGCGATTGAAAAGGAGCTTGCGTTTCACGGCAGCGGACACGCGCTGCATACGATGTTCTGGAACAACATGAAACCGGGCGGCGGCGGCGAGCCCACCGGCGCATTGAAGGATCAGATCGACAAGGATTTCGGCAGCTTCGACGCATTCAAGAAGCATTTCCTGGCCGCGACCAACGGCGTGGAAGGTTCCGGCTGGGGCATTCTTGGCTGGCATCGTGAATGGCAGACCCTGCTTGTGACACAATGCGAGATCCATCAGAACCTGACCGTGCAGGGAATCGTGCCGATCCTGGTCTGTGATGTCTGGGAACACGCGTACTACCTCAAGTACCAGAACAAGCGCCCTGAATGGACCGGTGCATTCATGGACAACCTCGTCAACTGGGATGATGTGGCCAAGAACCTGGAAGCCGCGAAGAGCTGAGGTTGATTCGTGCGAACCCTTTTGTAGGGAGACCGCGCCGGCCGCTGTGCCGGGGTGGTTTTCTTTTTGTATGAGTACCCTGCGACACCTGAGGATTTCAGCAGAAATCCATTGCCCGCACAAGGATTTTCCCCCATCTTAGCCGTGACGGCAAAGGGATTGAGCAACGGCGTGCAACTACGAGGTACAGTACATGTTCGCGGCGGAAGGCATCGGCTTTATCGTAGGCGCGGTGATGTTTACGTTCATCACCGGGTTTGCGGGGATCTTCACCAAGCGGAAGGTCTGGTTCCTCGCAAGCGCGGCCGGGATTGTTCTCTGGGTTTTCTTCCTGATCTTCTTCCGGGATCCGGTCCGTACGCTTCCGAGACGGGACGTGCTGGTGTCGCCGGTGGACGGTACCGTGCTCGAGGTTCTGCCGCTGCCCAACGGCGGCATCCGGATCTCGGTCTTTCTGTCGCTGTTTAACGTGCATGCGGTACGC
>WJJA01000559.1 GCA_014729955.1 bacterium | reverse complement strand
GGCCCGCCGTGGAACACGCCTGCCTCATCGAACCTGTGTGAACGAGTGAGGAGTGCTTCCATGCCCTCCATCGTATCCATCAGGTCGCCGGCCGTGCGGTACACCTGGGTCTGGTAGCGTGCCTTGGCAAACGGAGCCGCCGCCTCCAGTTCCGTGAATGCCCGGTCAAAGGACTCCAGCCGTTGTCGCGTTGTTTCACTCAGTTGTGTCAATTCCATATCCAGCCGGGTGTCCCGTACTATTCGTAGAAGTCCAGCGTTTCGAAGTGCAGCAGCACGTCACGAAGCCTGTCGGCGTCTTCACCGAAAAAGTCGATTTTACCGTAGTGATCGCCGAAGCCCGCCCGCTCGCGAACCTTCTCCGTAACAGGCTCAAAGAGATCATGTTGCAGGTAGTAGGGCTCTTTTTCCAGTTCATCAGGCACTGCGAGCGAGGTGACACGCTTCTTCTTTGGATACACCAGCAGATTCCCGGCATGTCCCTTCTTCCCGTTGACCTCGTCGGGGAAGAATTCCATCAGTTCTTCCTCGGAGGTTTCAGGGTCGCTGCAGAGGATCTGGGCGGCGAAAGGATCGAAGCCGTAGGCACGCTGGATCAGGTCGAAGATGTGACCGCCCGGAATGCGGTTGGCGACTTCGCCGAAATTGAGGTTTTCCTGTTCATCAAGGAAATACTCCGGGTGAAGCAGGCCGTGCTTGATCTCGAACGCATCGATCAGTTTCTGCACTTCTCGCCGGATCTGGTCGCGATACTTCTCAAGACCGGGCGTGGGGGGCAGGAGCTGTGAATACCCGAGGTGGATGTATTCGTTAACGTTCATGAACCGGATCTTGCCGTTGTGCACAAACACTTCACAGGAAAACTCCTGGCCGTTCAGATGACTTTCCACCATGCAGGGAAACCCGTCATCCGGCACCTCGTCGACATCCTGCTCCGTTTTGATATAATGGTGGCCGACACTGCCTGCCGCGGTGGTCGGCTTCAGGTGCACCGGGAACGGCGGGTCGCTGTCCATGCGGCCGCTCGCTTCGTTGACTCGCCGGAAGAAACGGCGGACATCTTCATGGGTGTCCACCTCCTCGAACACGCCCACACGAATGCCGCTCATCTGAGCCTTGCGCTTCATCATGGCCTTGTCGCGCAACGCCCAGGCACGGTTGAACAACCTTGGATTTCCAAAGAAACGGGCGTTCAACGCTCCGGCCCACTCCACGGTTTCTTCGTAGAGGGGCACAGCAAGTCGTACCCCCATGGAAATCAGGGTTTCCGCCAGTTGAGTGGACTTCTCGTTGATCTTATCGAAATTCCAGGCTACCGCCCGTATGCCGTCCTTCTCCAGCAGGGTTTCATACCCCGGCGGTACAACGGCGACAAAGTCATACCCCAGCTTTGACGCTGCCTCAAAGGATTCTACCAGGTATCCCAACAGAGCAATTGTGCCCCGACGTGTCGTAGTTGGACTCATGAAAAGTGACTCCTGTTGGTGAGGTGATTGCGAAAAGATGCTTTAAAATAGGGGGTGAACGGGGAAGTCTCAATCTGAAAAGCCGCCTTGATGATGAGAGTAGAGTTATAACTGAAGTTCAATGCTTATTTCGTGGCCGGGGAAACAATTTTCAGGCCTGATACAATAATGTAAAGCAACATTGTGCCACGATATATTAAAAATATTATTTGATATAGTGTGAAAATATCAGCAGAAGTTCCCTGTACGACATGGCTTCTCCACGGCTGAATCATGTCCATTTGCTGAGTGAGACCATACCCGGCTGTCCCGCGCCGCGAAGCAGAGAAAGGAAGGTATCAGAGTATCAATCGCTCTCGATCAGCACCGCCGAGGGGAAAGCCGGTACGACGCGTTTTGCGACAGCCTGCGAGTGACGACGGAGCAGGTGTGATGGCTGGAAGGGGGAGTTTAGCCCGAATATTTCACGAGTTCAAACTGCGTCAGATGTGAGGCGCGAAGGATGAAGCTGTATGGTAATACCGCGAATCCTTCGCAACAAAGCAGATGACGCAGTTGGGACCGACCGAAGGGGGAATGAATAGATGAGATTGGCCTGGACATAATCTGTGTCAGAGAAAATCTGTATAACGTGACATTATCTTATTGTTACTATAGTTTTTAATTCTCTCCATTCATGAAATATTCGGGTTAGTCTTGCGGGAAGCGCGAAAGGAAACGCTATACTTCGTCTTCTTCTTCGACGAGGCGGATCACCATCTTGACCTCGTCCTGGCCGATGCCGAGGGTCTCCGCAATTTCGCGCACTCCGGCACCCTGCTTGTGGAGCGCTTCGATTTTGCGCATGATGGGGTCACCGATATCCGAATCATCCTCATCATCGTCTACTTCGTCCTCCTCCTCTCCCTCTTCATCGTCTTCCATGTCAACATCGTCATCATCTTCTTCATCTCCGAACAGATCATCAGCTTCATCAAAGTCCAGTTCGTCGCTTTCTTCTTCCAAGGCTAACTCGTCGGGGGTTTCCAGCGCGGATGCGTCAAAGGCGTCATCCATACCAAATTCATCGTCATCGTCATCCAGGTCGGCAAATTCATCGTCCTCGGTGGGCGCCAATGCGGCATCGAATTCCGGAGACGGTTCTTCTTCCAGACCCTCCCCACCGCCCCAGGGAATGTCGGCGATGTCTTCATCTGACTCTTCGCCTGCACTTCGCGGAGCCGGCTCGGGCTCGTCGTCGTCCATGCCGTAGGGAGCCGCTGCATCCAGGGCGTCCTCGTCGAAGAGGTCGTCGTCAAATACTTCTTTCTTCTTCTTCTTTTTCTTTTTCTTCTTCGGAGGCTCGTCTTCTTCATCCTCGGCTGGAGCGCTGTCCTCGTCGAAGTCGAAATCATCGTCCCCGTCGATGTCCGCGACCATCTTTTTCCAGCGTGCAACGCGCCACTTGTTGAAGCCGTACCCGCCGGCGGCCAGCAGCACACCGCCGACAATCATTGCCGGTACCATCGGTGGAATGCCGCCGCCCCCTTCTTTGTCATCTTCTTCGGGTTTCTCAGCCTCCGGCGGTTCAGCCGTATCATGGGCAAGTTGCATCGACACCGATTCTTCGCCGAGATCGACGAGGATACCGTCATTGAGCCGCAACAGTCGTTCCCACATCCCACTGGCCGCATCCCGGTTGCCCATCTGCTGGAAGGTCAATGCCAGTTTGGCCGCAGCCAGCTCTTCGGTCTCATCGACTCGCAGGGCTTCACGGTACGAGTCCAGGGCACGATTGGGTTCGCCTTTCATCATGTAAATGTTGCCCATGATGATGCGCGACCAACCGAAAGCCGGATCCTTGCGCTTGATTCTCTTGAGGGAGTTAAGCGCTTTATCCGCCTGTCCGCTCAAGACCGCCTGTTGTGCGGAACGTACTTTGTCGGGGAGATCGTCCAGACCGATTTCAATCGGCGGGGCGGAGGGAGGAGGGGGGACGTATTCGCCTCCCGCGGTAGCATTCGACCTACCGGACGTCTGCCCGGAAGATGCGGTTTGTGAAGCACGACCGCCGGGGGAGAGTGTCAGCACATACAGACCCGTTCCGGCGGGCATGACACGTGCCTGCACCGAACGGGCCGGGATCACGGTTATCTGTCCGCGTTCCACCATCACTCCGCTAACCAGTCCGGCGGACTGTACCTGCGGTGTGCTCTCCTCCAGACCGGGAACCTTGATGGTGAGGTAATCACCTTCGGAGGTTGCAAGCGAGGGGGTGACCTTCTGGTCGAAGGTCATCACAAGCAGAGTGCGGCCGTCTTCCTGCCGCACCGCTTTGGCGTTGGTCAAACGTGCCGCATGCGCCCCGGCGGTGAGCAGCAGAAACAGACCCACCCCGATGCACATTAATCGGATGTTTCTGCCCGGGATCATTCAGTTGTCCTCATCCGGCGGAGAAATCGTCGGGTCCTGCAGATAGCCCGGCAACTCCAGGTCTTCCTCCTCTATCCTCTCATCGGCATCCAGAGGCGACTCCTCCATATCACCCAATTCCAGCATCCGCAATTTGCCGGCGTAATCCACCGTACGCAGTTGCTCGATACGGTCCAGTTTCTTCACCACTTTCGCGATGCGTTCCGTATGCTGCCGAAGCACCTGGAATTGTTGCATCGCCTTGGGATTCTGCTCCATCGGTAGATAATGTTCTAAAAGATAAAGATTTCCCTGGATAACGGAAAGGGGATTGTTGATTTCATGGTTAATTCCGACCGCAGCTTCGGTCAAAGCGTTCATTCGTTCCGCTTCGCGCAGACGTTCTTCCAGGCTGCGGCGCTCGGTAATGTCACGAAGGATACCCAGGCTCCCGATAATCTCCTTGGAACGGTCGTAGATCGGAGCCTGGTTCACCTGGAACCAGCGTGTGCCGTGACCCTCGATCGGAAGCTCGACATCGTAGGTGAAGCTCTCGCCCTTCTGCAGCACCTGGATGGTGCGGCCCTGTTCCTGTTCGAACGGGATCAACTGGTACAGCGGCTGTCCCATCACCTCCCGCGATGCACGGCCGAACTTCTCCACCCGCTGGTTGACATAGGTAATCAGCCCGGCTTCGTCCGTGGCGTAAATGACATCCTGCACCGCAGACAGCAGCCGTTCCAGGTATTTCAGCATCGTGTTCGCCTCGTTGAACACGATCGCGTGTTGAAGGGAAGAGGAGGCGATTTCTGAGACAAAGCTCAGCATCGCCTTTTGTGTTTCGTCAAGTTCGCCCGTGTTCTCTTCACCGAGGACCGCGAAGAGGATGCAGAAGGGTGTATCGTCCATGTTGATCGGTAAAAGCAGCGCGTTCTGGTCTTCTTTCTGCTTGTTTCTCGAGGCGAAGTTCGGAGGGACCGGCGCCAGCAACGGCTGGTTGGTCTCGGCGGCGAAATCGGCGACGCCTTCCTCTTTGAAGGTCAGCGCCATGTCAAGAACATCGAGAGAGTCCATTCCCACCGGCGACAGGCCGAGTTGGGCCTGGTCGAAGCGGTACAGACCGATGCGTTCAATCGGGAGCAATTGCCGCACGGTCTGAAAAAGCGCCGAGGCGACGGCTTCCGGTTCTCGCTCGCCCCGTATTGTTTTTGTCAATTCCGCCAGATGCTGTACGCTCCGGGGAAGGTCCACTCTCACTCCCCGTGGAATCCCACCACTGCTTTTGTCCCTGAATGAATGTCACGTCGCCGGGTTGCGTACCTGCAATCCGCTCTGAGGCACACGGCATTGCCGGCTTCGCAGAACAAAATGTGTTTCAAGATCCGGACACGATCTCAAGAAAGCTTTCGGCTTTGAAGTACGCTTCCCTCATCTCCTTGGCCAGGCTTCTTTCATCGAAACCCGGCACCAGGGTCAGGGCCTGCTCGTCAAACCGGGGTGCCGGTTCACGCTTGCTGTGGCCGAATCCTTCACGGTGTGCGAGACCGTTCGCCAGGTAAATCGTGCACACCGCTGAATTGTCCCTCACAACGTCCAGGTTATGATGTTCTCGAATCGAGAGAAGAATCTTCTCCGGCAGGTTCCAGCGCTCGCCCATCCAACCGGCCACCTCGGCATGATCAACCTCCATCACCTTCTTTTCTGCGACATGGGTCGGTATGCCTTTTTCGTAGGACCTCGACAACACCGCTTTGTAGGCCGCCGGCCATTCTGTCGCCAGGACCAGTCGGCCGAGGTCATGCATCAAACCTGCCACAAACGCTTCACCCGGCAGGGAGGTACGCCAGTGCTGCGCGATCACTCGTGCACCGGATGCCACCGCAAGGCTGTGCGACCAGAACCGTCGAGTGCTGACATTTTTGCCCGTAAAGTTGGTTGAGACGGTGTTCATCGCAGCTGTAGACATCACGATTTCACGCACGGTGTCGAAGCCCAGCACCACCACCGCAAGCGCGACCGTGCCGATCTTCTTCGAAAAACCGTACAGGGGTGAATTGGCATGTTTCAGCAGCAGGGCCGTCAAGGTTGAATCCGTGGCGATTACCGAAGAAAGCTCCTTGGCGGTGGTATCGGGCTGGTCCACGAGATTCTGTACCCTCAGGGCTGCTTCCGGCAATGGGTCGAGCTGAAGCTCCTCCATCACTTTATGCCGTATCTCGTCCTTCATGCGTCGTAAGCCTTTTCGTTACCCTTTGACATCCAGGTGTTCACCCTTCCCATAATCGTCCTCTTCACGCCTCAGACGCAAATCTGACGATTCCTTGTCGGGCGCGGCTGTTCCATGTTTCAATCGGGCCTTTTCGCGATCCTTCTGCGGGTGACGTCCGCTTTGATGCTTGTGCTCCTTGTCCCGCTTCACTGCTGCTGTGCCGGTCTGTTCGACGACGGTGCTGGATTTTTTTCGGGTTTCGTCTTCGATTTGCTGCCGCCAGTCGTGCTTACGGTACAGCCTCATACGATCCACCCCAACCTGCATGAGATCAAACTCTCTTGCAGCCCAGGGCAGCCGCATCAGTAAAAACTGTCGGTGTACCGGAGCCGGCATCGCACACACCAAATTAGGATATTTAGGGTAGCAGAAAGATGCTATTCGCCGGACGAGCGCGCAAGCAGTTGGGAGAGTTTTCCTTTGAGCGCAAGGATCACTTTGCTGTGAACCTGTGAGACGCGAGATTCGCTGATTCCAAGCACATCGCCGATTTCACGCAGGGTCAGTTCTTCATAGTAGTACAGCGCGATGACAAGACGTTCCTGTTGTGAAAGCCCCTTAATTAACTGTTTTGCAAGAGCTTTCGCTTCATTCCATTCGAACCGTCCCTCAACATCCGAACTATCTTCGTCTTCCAGCAGGTCGGCAAGCGTATTCGTTTCGCCATCGGCGGTCGGGTAGGTCTGGTCCAGCGACAGGATGGAGGCAATCTTCACCTCCTCCATCATGGAGAGGTAGTCATCCAGATCAATCTCAAGTTCATCGGCGACCTCTTCATCAGACGGCATCCGTCCCAGTTCACCTTCGAGCTTGACCAGGGCGGCTTCAAGGCGTTTGGTCTTGGACCGGATCGAACGCGGCATCCAGTCATAGTCACGCAGGCTGTCGATGATGGATCCACGTATACGCTGCACTGCATAGGTCTCGAACTTGAATCCTCGGCCCGGCTCGAAATTGTCGATTGCGCTGATCAATCCGATCACACCGGAGTTGACCAGTTCAGATAACTCCACCGACTGCGGCAGGCCGATTTTTGCCCGTCCGGCAACTTGTTCCACCAGGGGGATGTAACGCACCACCAGCTCGTCTTTCAGCTCGTCGCTGGGACTCTTCGCGTACAACTCCCACAAGGTTTCAGAGTCTTTGTCCGCCCAGGATTCGCTCATTCTTCATCCTCGTCATCGAGCAGAGCTTCTTCTTCCTCATCTTCTTCCTGCTCTGCCATTTCGCGCATTCGTTGCAATTCAAAATCATGTAAAATTTTCGCCAATACATTCATGATAATGATAGAGAAGATGTTATAAAGAAGATACACCGCACCGCCCCAGACCAGCGAGGGAATGATTGCATCGCCCTGATATAGGCGTACCGCGATAATTCCGAACAGCAGGATGAACCCGATGTATTTGCTGATCTCACGGAAAGAGGGTGTAATCGCGCTTGCCATCAGTCGTCACTTCTCCCCTGGAACATGCGCTTGAGAAAATTGCCTTCTTCCGCCGCGGGCTGAGGCATTTTCAACAGTTTGCGTCCCATCATCATCATCGCGTTGGTTGCCGCCGAACGCGGGTACAGTGTCAGGAACGGTTCCCGTCGCGCCACCGCGGCCGGTACATTCGGATCCACCGGCAAAAAACCGAGCATGTCGATCTGAACGTTGAGGAAGTTTTGTACCGCCAGCTGCAGCTTTTCAAAGGTCTCGGTTGCCTCTCCGCGATTCGGTGCGAGGTTGATCAGGATCTGAAACCGCAAGTCCGAGTTGCGGTGAATCGCCACCTTGATCATCGCATAGGCGTCCGTGATCGAAGTCGGCTCCGCGTTGGTGACCAGGACGACGTCATCCGCACCGATCACAAATTGCAATACATTTTCCGACAGACCTGCGCCGGTGTCGATCACCAGGATGTCGTACTGCCGCTCGAACTCATCGAAGGCGTGAAAAAGCTTTTCCCGGACCGTACTGTCCTGCTCAAGGATTTCCACCACGCCGCTGGAACCGGGCAGCAGCATGATCCCCTCCGGACCAGGCGTCAACACCTCGGAAAAGAACGCACCTTCAAACACAACGTCCGCCAGAGTTTTCTGCAAGCTCATTCCGAGTAGTATGTCGATGTTTGCCAGGTTCGTATCCGCATCGATCAGCAGCACCTTTTTCCCCAGGCGACTGAGAGAAATCGCGAGGTTGAGGCTGACGTTAGACTTCCCAACTCCGCCCTTGCCGCTGGTGACCGCGATCTTGCGCGCACGGGGGCCGTTGCCCGGCGTGCCGCGCTGCTGCCGTCGCAGGGAAGATGCCTGGTCGCGAACGTTTCGGTTCATGCCGTTTCCGTTGGTTGCCGTCGAACCGGTCGCCCGACCTGATCCGATCTGTCTATGTCAATACGTGGTTAGAGTCCGGTCTATCCAATCCCGCCCGATTTCTTTGCGTAATGGCAAAGGGGCGGAGGTTCCTGCTCGCACATCGTCTGGAAGTTCAGGCGATGCGTACGGTTTCACTTCCTGATCGCCTCGAGATCGAACCGTTCCTCGCGTAGACGTTTGAACACTCCGACATCGCTGATCAGCGCCGCCAGCAGATCTGCACGTGCCGGCAGGATGTCGTCCGGCACATCCTGACCGGTGGTGAGAAAGACCCACTCACGCGGCAACATGCCGGCCAGTTCGTACAGATGCCCGGCTGTGGTTACCTCGTCCAGCTTGCTGAGCACAACCCTCGTGGTGCGAATCTGACCGAACCGCTCTATCATCTCAGCCTGGTCACGGAGCCGTGTGCCGGCAGAAAGCACAAGGATCACTTCATCCGGGTCGCCGGTATCAACAAATTCACCCAGTTCCTCGAGAGCCTGCTGATCGTTCTGGCTGCGGCCGGCGGTATCGACCAGGATCACATCCTTGTCCGCATGTTTGCGGATCGCGAATTCCATCTCCTCCGCACGATACACCACTTCCACCGGCAGTCCGGCAATGGCGGCAAAGGTCTTCAACTGTTCGACCGCCGCGACACGATAGGTGTCGGTGGAGATCAGGGCGACACGCAAGCCGCCGTAAATCTTGCGATTGGTCGCCATTTTCGCCAGGGTCGTGGTCTTGCCGACCCCGGTCGGTCCAATCAGTGAGATCACCAGCGGTCGAACCCCGTCGCCCTTTTCCGGCAGACGGCCGGTCGGAATCGCACGGGCGATCTCGCTACGCAGCTTTTTGTCGATAAGCCGGCCGTCAGTAAGCTCGTCCTTGCCCAGTTCAATGGAGAGACGCTGGGTGAGGTCATGCGCAAGCCGCTCGGTCATCCCGTTGTCCACCAGCGCACGCCACCGTTTCGCAAGCTCTTCGGGCAGGGCCGGGGCGGACTGGTATTTCATATGCGTTGCGAGCTGTTCCATAGTCCCGCGCAGATCGGTCAATTCCGTTCGCATCGACTCGAATTCAATCCGCGGAATGCCGTCCTTCGGGCTGTCGCCCCGTCCGTTGCCCCGGTGCGACGATACAGCGGGTGAGGAGGGATTCCGCTCGTGCGTCTTCTCGCCGGTCGTTGGTTCCGGTGCCGGACGGCGCGGCTTTGCCTGCCCGGTTTGCTCTGCGTAGGCACCGGGCGGAGGCGGGGGCGGCATGTGCGTCTTCGGCTGGTGACGGGGGCCGGACGGCTTTGCGGTTTCAGCCGGTGAATCCCTGGTCTCGGACGGTTTGTCCTGGTCGGCTTCACGGGGCGGCAGGGGATTGTAGTCCGGAGTCGCGGCGGTCACTTCCACCATTTCACGACCGAGGAAGCTGAACATGCCGCCCTTTTCCACCTTGGTGGATTTCAGGATGACGGCATCGTTCCCCAGTTCCTTACGAACAAGGGCCAGCGCTTCACTCATGGTTTCCGCGACGAATTTTTTAATGATCATGGCTGTGTCGCAAATCCAAACCGGTACACCCCGCCTGTCCGGCGCCCCCGCCGGACAGTGCTAAACCTGTAAGGTACAAAGAACTCGTTGCTTAAAGAATCCTTCAAGAGACGCTTGAAAGATTTCTACGGGCATAGAAACACCCCGTCCGGGTTCGTGCTAGTGCCGAGTTGAATCAAGTTGACTCGTTTAGCCGTCAGGTCACACGCACGATACAAACGTGTGCAAGACCTGACGGAACGTTGTGTCGGGTGTTGGCTCGCGTTAGCGGGGTGTGACCCGACGCTCAAAATGGATCTTAACCGGCACCAGGGTGCTATTTTTTCCCCTGCTTCAAGCCGGGCGGGGGTTGCATCGAAATGACCCCGACAGATTCAACTTCCGCGTTGACAAGAAGCTCGCCGTAAGATAATACAATCAGTTGCGGCAGGACAGGCTCGGTCAGTTTCCGGAATGCCTGCCGTACCGTGGGCGATGTCACCACGATAGGCTGCCGGCCCTGCGCCGTCATCTGGTCGACATGGTAGGATAAACTTGTATAGACCTTGTTGATCACATTGGGCGGCAGATCCACCACACCGAACTGGCCGGACCGGCTCGATTGCTGCGCCGCTTCGGTTAACACCTGTTCCACTTCCGGGTCGATGGTGAGCGCCTGCACCTTGTTGTCCTCGTCCGAGAATTTTTGAGTTATCGTCGGAGAGAGGGCGTAACGCACATACTCCACCAGGATGTCGGTGTCCTTCGTCATCGGAGCGTAGTCGGAGAGTGTTTCCAGGATCGTACTGAGATCACGCACCGGGATCGACTCTTTCAGCAGCTTCTGCATCACCTTGTGCACACCGCCGACGGTCATCAGGTTCGGAATCAGCTCCTCGACCACCGTCGGGTTTTCCTGCTTCAGGTTCTCGATCAGGTTGTTCACATCTTTCCGGCTGAGCAGCTTGTGGCTGTTGGCCTTGATCACCTCGACCAGGTGCGTGGCAAGTACCGCGGCCGGTTCGACAACTGTATAGCCGGCGTTCTCCGCACGATCCTTCTGAGACTGATTGATCCAGAGCGCGGGAAGGCCGTAGGTCGGCTCCTTGGTCTTGATCCCGTCGATCTTTTCAGTCGCTACACCGGGATTCAGTGCGAGGAAGTACCCCATGCGCAGTTCACCGCGGGCGATTTCATTCCCGCGTATCTTCACGATATACTGCGAAGGCTTGAGCTGAATGTTGTCGCGAATACGGACCGGAGGGATCACAATGCCCATCTGCATCGCCTGCTGCTTACGGATCATCGTGATCCGACTGAGCAGGTCGCCCTCCTGGTCGTTGTCCACCAGCGGAATCAGGCCGTACCCGATTTCCAGCTCCATCGGATCGACGTAGAGATAATCCTCGATTTTGTCTTCCGCTTTCTTCGCGCCGCCTGTTTCCGCCGTCGGCATGGCAGCCTGTGTTTCAAACTCCAGTTGGGACTTCCGTACTCGCCAGGCGACAAACGTCATCACGACACCCAGGATGAGGAAAGGCACAGTGGGCATGCCCGGTACGAAGGCGAAGAAGATAAGCACGCCTGCTGTGATCGCGACACCGCGCGGACGGATGAAGAGCTGGCCGGCAAACTCACGGCCCATGTTCATCTCAGATGCGGCGCGTGCGACGATAATGCCGGCGGCCACGGAAATGATCAGGGACGGAATCTGGCTGACCAGACCGTCACCAATGGTCAGGATCATGTACGTCGTGGCGGCGTCGTCAAAACTCATGTCCATCTGAACGATTCCGATGATCAAACCGCCGACGATGTTGATTGCGGTAATGAGGATACCGGCTTTGGCATCCCCTCGGACGAACTTCGACGCACCGTCCATGGCACCGTAAAAGTCCGCTTCACGACGCACATCCTCACGGCGCTGTTTCGCCTCCTCCTCGGTAATGATGCCGTTGTTGAGGTCGGAGTCGACGGCCATCTGTTTACCGGGCATCGCGTCCAGGGTGAATCGTGCGGCCACCTCGCCGATACGGCCCGAACCCTTGGTGATGACCATGAAGTTGATCGCCACGAGGATCAGGAAGATGACTATACCAACCACGTAGTTGCCGCGTATAACAAAACTGCCGAAGGATTCAATGATCTTCCCGGCATATGCGTCGCCAAGGATCATCCGCGTGGAGGCGACGTTGATGCCTAATCGAAACAGGGTGAGCACGAGCAGTAACCCGGGGAAGACACTGAAATCGAGCGGACGGTCGGTGTACATCGCCACCATTAGAACCAAAAGTGCGATGCTGATATTTATCGCGATCAGGATATCGAGCAGGAACGGCGGGACGGGGATGACCATCAGGACAACGATGCCCACCACCGCCACGGCCAGAACAATAT
>WJJA01000558.1 GCA_014729955.1 bacterium | reverse complement strand
TATCAAACAGAATATCGAACGCGACCGCAATCGCCTGGTCACGTTTCAGCACATCCAGGAGACGCACCCAGTACGAGCGTGACCACTGCTGGTAGCGGCCCAGCTTGGAAATGGCACGACCGTCCACGTCGACGATCACTACCTCTTCGATCTTCTGGTCGCCCCGGTCTTCCATTGTGAGTCGGGCACGAAGATCGTAGGTCCGCGCCTCGAAGGTGTCCACGATATGGTTGAACGGCGGCACCATCGCCAGAAACCAGATCAGCAGCCCCATCCCCAGCCCGATGAAGCCGAACCGAACCGGCTTGGGGAGTTCACGGATCGTATTGTCGTCGCTCATTGTCCGAACAGCTCGTTGTCACGTTGCTGGTTCCACTGCACCCAAGGGTCTTGCGCGTCCTGTTGAGGGTCGAACTTCTGCGTCGCAAATCGGCCGTCCGGGCGCATCGTCAGCTGACTGCCGGCGGTGAGTTGCACCCACTCTTCCAGGGAAATCTGGTACGGTCCCGGCACCGGTACGGGCGCCTGGATCGGCTGAGGAGCACCCGGCGGGGGAGGAGGTTCCGGAGGCGGTGGGATCTGTCCGCCCTCGTCCAGGCTGTTGACATCCACCTGCCCGTCATAGACATGCACCGACAAGCTCGAGTCACGTCCGGCATCGGCGCGCCAGGTCGTTCCACGCACCGCCATCACCGCGTTCGGGCTGCGCACCGCCATGCCGTCATCACCAAGGTTCTTCACCCGCGACCAGAACTGCCCGAACGGCAGATTCGCATCGCCCTCCACTTCCCCATCGGTGATCTGAAGATCGTCAAATTCAAAAACAGACTGCTCGCCGATACGAATCACATCGCCCGTTAGAAGGGTCACCTCCGCACGGCTTTCCGGACCGGCACGCAAAGCGTCGCCGCGATAAATCGGGTGCTCCATGCCGGGCTTGTCCCAGATCTCCTGCCCCTGCGGTCGTACACGTACATCTCCGATATAAATCGAAATCTTTCCGAGATGCTGCCTCTCTCCCGCCGCGGGCGCCTGAGCACCCGGATCCGCAATCACAGAATCAGCGGTCGTATCCGTGGCGGTCGTGTCGCCAATCCAGGGGTTGGTCCATTGAGCGTGCACAGTGGGGGTGCATACAAAAATGAGCAGCAGCAACAGCCCTGCCAATGCCAGTGTCTCCCTGAACAACCTCGACATGGTGTCTCCCTCACCTGCAAAATGGGTACGACACGAACAGGCAGCGCCGTTCGGTCGTAGTAAATCGTTTTCTTTTGCATAACGCGGCCACTGCGTTGCAAGCTACAACTCGCGGGAATGAGAAGACAAGGGCGTCGGTCACATTCCACGCAATGCCCGCCGGCTGCAGCATGCTTGTGGACCGTTTCACGTACTTTGAGTGATTCGATCGTACCGTTCCGTCTGGTCTTGCTTGCTGCAGGCAAGTGTGACCTGACGGAACGTTGTGTCGGGTCTTGGCACGTGTCAGCGGAGTGTGACCCGACACTCTAAATGGAACGTCAGCAGCACACTGGTGCAAGCTCGGTGCCTGCGTGGACGACTGCTGATTATGTCTTATAGAATCAACATACTAGGCCTGAACATTGGTGGTAAACCCCGCCTCCATTGTGCGGTAAAAGGCACACGTGTTGAACCGTGACGACAGCCGACAGGCTGCCGTAAACCCGCCATCCCTTCCAACCCGGGCGCTCGCGCTACAACGACTGCCGTGCAACCGCATCGAAGAACGGTTTGTAACGCTGCAATGCCGTTTTGTGAAACAGGCTTCCCTTCTTCAGCCGCGTTCGCACCGCCTCTTCGGAAAGGATGCGTGAGGCGAACCAGTCATTGAAACGGTCTTCCTTGATGATCTTGTACATGTCAAGGATATGCGCTCCAAGACCGTCGTTCTCGTACAACCACCTGCCCCCGGTCAGCAGGATGAAGCCTTCCACCTGGTCGAGCACTTTACGAAGAATCTGTTCACGGCTGATGTAACGATAATGATAGCGACACAGGTGGGAAGGGTGAATGGCGGCGACGTGTTTTGCGCCGGGAGGATCGAAGGACGCTTCATGGCTGCCGAGACCCCAGGATTGCAGATGATCCCCCGCGCGATACAGCACCTCTTTCGGTTTGGGAAAGAGGACCGCATACTGCATGCGCCGGGTAAAGTGAGCGTCCGCCGGGCCGTCCCGCTCCGTAAATACAAAATCGTACGCCTTGGTCTGAAAGCAGTTGTGTTCGGGCTTGATTCGTTCCAACGCGTTTCGCACGGATCCTGTCTGTTCCGACACCCAGAACTCGTCCGCATCGATCGATAACACCCAGTCAAAATTGTGTTTATGAAACAGTTCCAGCGCACCCTCGGTGGCGGCTTTCTCCTGCACATATCCTTCCTGAAACGGGACTCGATGCAGAATCACTCGTGGATCGTTCAAGGTCCGCAGAACCTCCCACGTTCGATCATGGGAACCGTTCTCGATCACGACGATTTTGTCAAAGCCCTGCAGCTCCAGGTGATAGAGCAGGTTGGGAACGATGCCGTCCGCTTCGTCCTTTGCGCACATCACACCGCCGATCGTCATTTGCCGTTCCTTTCCCCGAGATATGGTCGTCGGCCATTATAAAACAGTCTCGCGACCTGCAACTTACAATACAGGCCGCAGGCATCCAACTCGCCGGCGACTTCGATGCTGTTCTTCTGCAATATCCGCGAAGACGAACCGAGCGCAGGCCGTTCCACAGGATGGGAACGTCGTGCACACCTCTCTCGCGTCTTCGGCCTAAAACCTTTGTTTTCAAGGGGCTTTTGCAATTGGCACAGCCGTTGCACTTGTGAACAACCGGACCCCCCGAGGCTGCCAACCTCGGAAAAGCGTCGGTCCTGAAGGGCATGTCGGGATTGCAAACGAGAATCCCACCCTTCCGAAGCCGATTGCATGTGAAACGCAAATTCACTCGGCATGTCTGACGGGTTGGACGCCGGGGTCTCGTTTGATCTTAAACCGTTTCCGAGTAGCATGAAACGGTGAAACATACATTTCGTACGATGCGATCCGTGCATCCCTGCACCGTGCAGCTCTGTCGTCTCGCCGGGCCTTTGCCAACCCGGGGACAGGGCTGTGCTTTTTTTTTGTCCCTGAAAGCTCTATCTTGCAACGATACAGGCGGCGATGCGGGCCGATGACCAATCCGGCCTTCAGGATCATGCCTGCCGCCGCTTGGATGGATTCGCAGGGGCAACCATTTTGGAGATTGAACGCACGATTGAGTACCACGGCCCGTTTCGACTGTCGACGGCATTGAATATCCTTTCTCAAGGACGCACGCCGCGACGTCACCCGGACCGACCCGCCCACCACCACTTCTCGATGGAGACCAGCGGTGGAGCTGTGGAGGTGCGCCTTGTGCACGAAACTCCCGACAGCCCGTTGCAGATGCGGATCCTTGGCGACGATGCAACCGGAGAAGCTGCGGAAGAGGCCGAGCGCGCTGTGCGCAGACTCTTCTCGCTCACCGTCAATCCGGACGATTTTTACACCCTCTCCAGGAAAGATCCGCACCTGCGCTTCGCGCTGGCCGTACATCCCGGCATTCGACCACTCCAGTACAGCGATCCATTCGAGGGAGCGGTACGCGCCATGATCGGCCTGCGAGGCCCGAGTCGCAGCACCCAGACCCTGATGTATAACCTGAAAGAAGTCTGCGGGATTGTGCCGGCGGGACGACCCGCCGCGCCGCCCGCGTTTCCCGGAAAACTCACACTGCTTTCTACACCCGAGCGGCTACTCACCATCAGCGGCATACCGCCGGTGACGCTGAAAAAAATTCGTAACCTGGCCGCCTGCATGGTGGGCGATCCCGATCCGCTCGATTACATTACCAAAATTGCCGATCCGGTCCGCGCACGGCAGCGTCTGCTGCAGTTGCCCGGAATCGATCCGGAAATCGCGGACCATTTGCTCTTCCGCGCCTTCGGCTTCCAGGATATGCTGTTTCCACACCCACGGCTGTATCGTGCGGTGCAAAGAGTCTATAAATTGCGCGAACTGCCGGACGAAACCACTGTCCGTCGCCTCGCGCAACCCTATATTCCCTGGCGCTCATGGTGGATGTTCCTGGTCCAGGCGGCAAACGAAACCAAGGTGATTGTCTAGAACCCGGTATCATAACAGATCGTCATTCATGGCAGAAGAAAAAACTCAGAGGATTGTGCTGCTTGACAAGGTGCTGAACCGCATGCGGTCCATGTACCTTGAGTTTATCCGTCCACTTGCCCCGGTTGTAAAACGGTCGGAGGGATTGATCGCCGCGACCACAGCCAGCCCGGCATGGACAGACGGGAACGCTGTCTTCAACGGTTTCTGCCCCCGTGAGAAACCGGCGCGCGCCTGGTGGAATGCTGTGCAGCTCCAGTTCCAATTAAAGGGCACACGCCCCAAGTCTATCCGTTTTGCGGACAAGGATACCAGCGAGGTGCTGGAACCGCTGCTCGACTCGTTGAAGTGGGAAAGCCGCCAGGAGACCGCCTGGATCCACACCCTTAAGGACACGGTCGGGGGTGAAAGCGGGTTTCGCTTGCGATGGTCCCATCCCTATCGCGACAAAAGCCTCGAAGAGGACATGATCAGGGCGACCGCGTCCGGACGCTCTGACCTGGGTGAATCGAGTGAGGCCGTGCTCGCGCGTCAGAAGGCTCTCGTCGAGCTGGCGAAAAGCCCCAACATCGCGACCTGCCTGGTCTACGAAAACGATGAGCTGCTGCTGGCCGGCGGGTTGCTGCGGAAACGTGACGCCGGTTTCATCCTCCTGCACGGCTTCGGGCCGTTGGAAACCGACGGGAACGGCGAAACCATGCCGACCCTGACACACATCGACGCGCTTGCGTTTTTCTACCGTGCCGCCGCTCATCTAGCCGCCCGCGCCGGGTTCAAGGGACTCGGACTGCTCAGCCAGACCGAGGTGGAATCCGAAGCGGCACGACTCGCCGGGTTCCGTGCCGCCTCCCAGGGAACCGTGTGGTACCCTCCGCAAAAGGCAAGAGTCGGCTTATCCTGAGCCCGTCTCCACAATTTTCAAGACCTTAAAAATACCTCCGATCAGGTTGGAGACTTGTGCTCGACGAAGGGCGTTCTCTATCTTACTGTGACATATTGTACTGTGGGCCGGTACAAAAACGACGAAACCAAACGAAAAGTAGAGGGGCAGACATGCAAAGAACATTGCTCGCTGTGTTAGTGGTGCTGCTGGTTGCCGCAGGTACGGTGTTCGCGTTCCCACGCACCGTGCTGTTCGAAGAGTTCACGAATACATACTGCGGTCCCTGCGCAAGCGCGGCACCAACGGTGTACGGCTTCATTGAAGACAATTTTGACGACCTGGCGATCCTGATCTGGCACGGCTGGTGGCCGGGTAGCGGAGACCCTTGGTACCAGAACAATATCAGCCAGAATACCACCCGTATCAATTATTACGGTGTCAGCGGGGTACCCGATGCCGTCATAGACGGTGTCGAAGAACCCAGTCCCTTCCAGGGAACAGCGCTGCAGGATGCCTTCGATGACCGCATGGACATCGAGAGCCCGGTGGAAATCCTGATCAGCTCCGGCGGCGGTCCTGGAGCCGGTGTGACGGCGACCATTACAGTGAACAGCGCTGACGAAGCGGTGACCGGAAACTACGTGATGCGTGTCGCAACTGTCGAAGGGGTCATTACTTACAACGCTCCCAACGGCCAGAACGAATGGGGCTATGCCGTCCTGGATGTGATGCCCGACATGAACGGCGATACCTTCACCATCGATGCCAACAGCACTGAAACGTTCACCTATGAGTTCGACTGGGATGCATCGTTCTACGACGAAGAGAACATGTACATCACCGCCTGGATTCAGAACCCGAGCACAAGCGAGGTGCTGCAGTCGGCGATGGCGGAGTTTTCCCAGGCGTACGGCTTCTCCGCAAGCCAGAGCGCGGACGCCGCGTTTGTGAATCCGCTGGAAGACGGCGAGTTCACGATGAACATCTTCAACCAGGGGCAGAACGAAGACACCTACGACGTCGAGATTACCAGCGATGTCGCCGACGGCTGGGATTTCACCTACACCACCCCGGAAGGCACACAATCCGGCAACTCGACCATGACCCTGGCGAGCGGCGAACAGTTCACAAGCGATATCACCTTCGAAACCAACGATGAGCCCGGTGCGAGCGGATTCGTGACCATGACGATCACCTCGCAGGGCGAGCCGCAGCTTTCACAGACCTTTGATTTTTACGTGATGTCATCCAGCGAGATCCTGCTCCTCAACAGCCAACCGGACGGCGACTACGGTGAGTTTTTCTCGGATGCGATCGAAGCCCATCCTGACCTCAATCCGAACAGCTACGCCCACTGGGTCGAGGCGAACGCTCTCTTCCCGGGTGACGATCTTGCGAACAGCGATGTGCAGTGCGTGATCTGGTTCCATGAACAGTCCGTGACAGCCAATCTGAACCCGACGATGATCACCGCCCTGGAGAATTTCATGCTTGCGGGCGGCAGTGTGCTCATCTCCGGTAAGACCATGCCGGGTCTGCTCGCCGGTGCAGGTCTGAATGACTGGCTAGGGTACAGCGATCCCACGCAATACAATGTCACGCAGGAGATGACGTTGAACGGAGTGGAAGGCGATCCGATGTTTAGCGGCCTCGAGTTCAGCCTCGGCGGCGGTGACGGCGCCGGCAACCACGCCCGGCCGACCACCATGCGCGCCGAAGGTGACGGCGAAGAGGTGTTGTTG
>WJJA01000557.1 GCA_014729955.1 bacterium | reverse complement strand
CTTCAAAAAGCTGAAGGTATTCGTTCCGCTCCACCTGCGTCTTCAGATGAGCCGCCCGATCATACAGGGCGAGGTACACCGGTGCCAGGTCGACCACCGCCGAGGTATCGGAGAGCGCCTGCAGGATTATGTCAGAACCATGAAGGCGCTGCTCCTCCCAGCAGAGATAGTAGATGAACGCCTGATGCACCGGGACGTAGGGGATCCAGGATTGCGCTTTAAGCAGGTAGCCCTTTCCATCCAGCATGGCCTGTCGGGCTGCGTCCTGCCCGATCCGTTCTTTCAGACGAGTATAGAAGTAGATCTCTCGTGATATACGGTCTTCTTCGCGTATCCAGTGGGTTGTTGCCTCGTCAAGAATCGGAAAGCTGTCGACCGGGCACTCAGACAGATCGTCGAAACGGATCGTGATTGCTTCGAGGTGCTGAAACGCCCAGGAGTCGTCGTCATGCCGAACAAACGTGAAGACATAGGTGGACGTATGGCCGTCGAAGGTGAGGTCACGCAGCAAGTGGACCTTTTCACCGACGTAGAACACCTCATCGGGCGATTCCCATTCGGACCAGTCGGTGTTCTCCGCGATCACGGTCAGGTATTGCGCGATAGCAGGGCGCAGCGATTCATGGTAGGGTTCGACGGGGATGGAATCGATCGCGCCGGACTGCAGCAGATCCCGGAAACGCTCCCATATCATGGGGCCGGTCGGCGTTTCGGCAGCGCTCGCGGCAAGGGTTGTACAAAACAGCAGAACCAATAGCAGCCGGGCAGCAAACACACGCTTTCCGTTTGTCATCGATACCCTCCATCGCGTTCATCTTCACCCTGCGGGAAGGACATAACGGTATGCAGAATATCGGAACAATTCCGGTGTTATGCTATAATTGTGCTTTCAAAGGAAGGAAGAAAAATTTGACGCATGCCGCCTATTCTTTCCAGGCGGTGATGCGATTGCGTCCGTTTTTCTTGGAGACGTAGAGCATCTCATCGGCATGCTCGAGCAATTCGTTCGGTTCGAGGGAGTCATCATCGGTCAATGCCGCCACCCCGCCGCTGAGGGTGACAAAGAGAGGCTCGTCCTGCCCGGGGAACTCATGCCGTTCGGTTGCTTTGCGAACACGTTCGGCCAGCACCATCGCGCCGTCCAGGTCGGTGTTCGGCATGATAATGGCAAACTCCTCGCCCCCGTAGCGGCAGGCGATGTCCACATCCTGGCGAATGGTGGTCTTGATCAGTTTCGCCAGTTCCGCGAGTACGATGTCGCCCTGCTGATGTCCGTAGGTGTCGTTGAAATGTTTGAAGTGGTCGATGTCGATCATCATCAAAGCCATAGAGCCGCCGTGACGGCGGATCCGTGCGATTTCTTCGCGTAGACGCAGGTCGAAGTAGCGGCGCACGAACAGGCGTGTAAGGCTGTCCACGGTCGCCATACGGAAGTGCCGTGCGTTCTGGTAGGCGACCGAGATGATAGTGGAGATTACGGGCAGAATCTGCCATTCGGCGAAGGTGACGCCATTGCCTTTCCGCACCTCGAGCACAATCCAACCGATGACGCGTGAATCCTGCCCTAACAGCGGTACCAGCACGCAGACATCCTTCTCCATGTCGCGCGGCACATCGCCGTAGTCCGGGATCGCAAGGTGCTCCAGTTCGCGTCCCCGTTTCATCGCAAGGTGTTCTTCGAACTCACTGCCGTGCATCTGGAACAGCAGATCAGGCTGCTCGAAATGCCCGTCGTGGTAGTCGCCGAGGACGGTCGCATGCTGACGGTCGTCATCGATAGCGATCAGGAGGGCTCGGTGCGAACGACCGAAGTCCAGCATCGTCTCCAGGGCGATGTAGGTGAACCGGTCCAGGTCCATCACCGTAGCGATCTGACGTGTGGCAAACGATAGGGTGTGAAGGGCGATGTCGAGATCGAACTCGTCTTGCGGCACCGGCATGCGGCGGTCTCCCCCGGTCGGTCAACGGTAACCGTGCTGTGAATGACGGTCTGTTCTCCAAATTTCCCAAATATCACGTATATTCGCTGCTCGAACGTTGATTCAGGACACATCCTCTGGAGTTCACGCCCTGCAACTTGCGGTGTCCGGGGAAGAGAAACATCGTGAAGTAGTGTGCGGCATAAGAGTATACGAGACAGAGGGTTTGCCCGGGCGTGTCGCTTTCGTATCTTGTGTTTATCCCGAAATCCAAGGAGACAATGCCGGACATGCGGTTTTCCGATCTGTTGAAAACATCCTCCGTGGTGCTGGAGCTTCCGAAACAGGATCGTTTTGGAACAATACGCCACCTGGTGGATGCGCTTTCAGCCGAAGATCTGCTTAAGAACCCGGAGCGAGCCTTCGAGGCGGTCGAAGCGAGGGAAAAGGTCTTGTCCACAGGAGTCGGTTCGGGCATCGCGGTACCGCATGCCACGCTGAATTCTCTGAACAACCCGCTTGTCGCCTTTGGACGATCGCAGGAAGGGATTGATTTCGAAGCTATTGACGGCAAGCCCGTGCACCTTATCTTCCTGTTGCTAAGTCCGGGCGACGCATACGAACTGCATCTGAGAATGCTGAGCCGGATCAGCCGTCTTTGTACGGAAGAGTCGTTGCGCAATCGTCTTCGGCTTGCACCCACAGCCGATTCCTTGATTGACATTCTTCAGGAACGGGAAAAGGAACTGCCGGACCTTACGCCGTGACCACGTGGGATATTGTTGTCCTGGCCGTGTACCTGCTGATCGTCTTCTCCGTCGGTCTTGCCTTCACACGTCGTGCCCACCAGAACACCGACCAGTATTTCCTCTCCGGGCGCAACCTGCCCTGGTGGGTCGCGGGGACGTCCATTGTCGCGACCAGTTTTTCCTGCGATACACCGTTGTATGTCACCAAACTTGTGCGCACCGGCGGCGTGGCGCTCAACTGGCAGTGGTGGTCGTTTGCGATCGGATCTCTGTTCAGCGCGTTCTTCCTCGCCCGGCTCTGGCGTCGTGCACGTGTGGTGACCGACATCGAGCTGACCGAGTTGCGGTACGGCGGCCGTGCGGGTCGCACACTGCGCACCGTCCGTGCCGCCTGGTTCGCCCTTCTATTGAACACCTACGGCATGAGCTGGGTAGTGCTGGCAATGGCGAAGATCATCGGCGTTGTCTGGGGCGGTGACAAGATGACCGGCGTGCTGATCGCGTCGACACTGGCTGTTGTGTACAGCTTCTTCGCAGGATTCTGGGGGGTTGTGGTCACCGATGTAGCGCAGTTTATCGTCGCGATCATCGGCGCCGCCCTGTTTGCGGTGTTTGCCATTGATGCTGCCGGGGGAATTGAGTCGATCATGGCGACCGTCGGCCGTGACACCATGACCATGCTGCCCACGATACCGGAGGCCGGTCTCTTCTCGGTTGACACCTGGACCGGGGTCTTCGGCGGCTTCATAGTCTATCTGAGTGTGTTCTGGTGGGCGAATCAGAATTCGGACGGCGGCGGTAAAGCCATCCAGCGCATGCTCGCGACGAAGAACGAAGCGCACGCGTTCGGCGCCACGCTCTGGTTTAACATCGCGCATTTCGCATTACGGTCGTGGCCGTGGATTCTGGTGGGGCTGGCTTCGCTTGTGCTGCTGCCGGAGGCGCCGCAGGGGGACGATGAACTGACTTACCCGATCCTGATCCTGACCGTGCTGCCGGAGGGACTGCGCGGACTGCTGGTCGCCGGCCTGGTCGCTGCGTTCATGTCCACCATCGACACACAGCTGAACTGGGGTGCGAGCTACCTGACCCATGACATCTACCGGACACGCATCGCGCCGGGTCGAACCGAAAAACATTACCTGTGGGCGGCGAAGGTCTCCATGCTGGTGCTGATTGTCCTCACTTCGCTTATCGCCTATCAAATGCAGTCGGTTACGACCGCGTTCCAGTTCCTGCTGGCCTTCGGGGCGGGCACCGGACCGGTGTATGTCCTGCGCTGGTTCTGGTGGCGTGTGGGAGCGTGGACCGAGATCTCCGCGATGATCGCCTCCACGATACTTTCAACTCTGCTCTACCTTCTCACGCCTGATATGGCGTATCACCTGAAGCTCCTGATTATCGTCGGCGGGTCGATGATGATCTTCCTGCCGGTGACCTTTCTTGTCGGGTCACCAACACTTGAGACGCTGATGGCGTTCTACAAACGGACCCGCCCGCCGGGTTTGTGGGGGCCGGTACGTCAGGCGTTGCTCGAAGAAGGCTACACCGAAATCGAACCGGGACAGTTCCGCGGTGACCTGCTCGGCTGGCTGGCCGGCACGGCGATGACTCTGGGCCTGACCTTCACGATCGGCTCCTTCGCGCTGCAGTTGTGGACACGAGGTGCGGTCTGGAGCGCAGTGATGTTCGCCGGGGGGTATGGGGTTTATCGCTGGTTCCGGCTACGCTTTCCGAATGTCTGACCGGATGATCAGTACCGGATATCGTATTCGATCCCGGCGCTTTCCCAGTAACGTCGCTCACGGTCCAGGTCGCCGAGGGCGAACAGGTTCTTCTGGGTCCAGCCGGTGTCAAATTCGAGCGTAAAGGTCTTTTTGCGGCGGGAAATCATCACAATCGGCAGGGTGTCATGGGTACGGAACCGTGTCATGTAATACGCCAGGCGCAGGGCCAGCAGAGCGCCGTAATCGATTCCCAACTGTTTCATTTCACCCAGACTCTTCAGGCTTTTTCGATGGTTCAGCACCATCAGGCTGATCGCTTCCTGCTCGTCCTTGGTAAAGCCGGGCATGTTGGCGTGCCTGATGATATAGGCACTGTGCTTGTGGTAGGCGGAAAAGGCGATCGATTTGCCGATTTCATGCAGGTTTGCCGCCCAGCGTATCAGCATGTCAGACGGCAGAGAGGCCTTTTTCGACTTGTTCTCGATGCGTGAGTAGCAGGCGAGTGCATAATCTGCGATGCGTGAGGCAAGAGCCTTGTCGACTCCGTAAAAGTCCATCATCTGGGTAAGTGTTTCATCCTTGCGGGCGTAGTGATGACGGACTTTCGCAAGATCGTACAGCAACCCTTCCCGGACACCGTAATGGGACACCTGCATATGTGTGATGTTGCATTCGTCGAACAGGGTCGCGAGGATGGCAAGGGCGGAAGGGAAGGTGGCGACACGGTCGGGATTGAGTCCGTGGACCTGCATTTCACGGGCATCGCCGGCACGTGTGACGATGTCGATCAGGGTTTCCAACCCCTTTCGTGTGATGCCGGTTGCGTTCAGGTCCATGTTTTTCAGCACAGTCGCGATGTTGCGCATCGTGCCGGAGGCGCCGATCGCGACATCCCACTCCTTGCGCCGTTCGTACAGCCTGGTACGGCCGAACGCCTTGCGAACCTCGCGGACACTCTCTTCAAATACCTCTCGACTGTAGTTCTCATAACCGCCCATTTTGTCCGCGAGTGACAGATTGCCGACCTCCATGCTGTCCAGCAGGTGGGGGACCGCACCCTGTCCGAGTACCATTTCCGTCGAACCGCCGCCGATGTCGATCACCAGTTTGCGCTGCTGCTGCAGGTGGTAGACATGAGACACGCCGGCGTAGATGTACCTCGCCTCCTCCAGGCCGGAGATGATGTCGATCGGAAATCCAAGTGCGCTTTCCGCTTTCGCAATGAAGCCGGTATCCTGCCGGATGCGACGCAGGGCGCTGGTGCCGATGACGCGCACGTTTTCAGTGTGAAAGCCGCGCAGGCGTTCCCCGATGCGGTTCAGAAGGTCGAGTGCATGCTCCTGGTACGATTCGGCAAGGGTTTTGTCCGCACGAATCCCCTTGGCGAGCTGCACCGCCTCGCGCACATGGTCGAGATACTTCAGTTTTGTGCCGTCGTACTCCGCAATCACCAGGTGGAAGCTGTTGGAGCCGATATCCACGACGGCAAACTGACGAGGGATGGAAGCTGTCGAATCGTTCATCGGTACCGTTTGTTGGCAGTCTGTTAGCGTGAATGTACGCAGGGCGTCTGCCTATTGCGAGGGCGATCTCTGCCGGCCCGGCTGGATGGATCCAGGCAACGATTGGACCGACCAAACTGAATCGGTCCAGCAGGGCATGTACTCGGCTCGGGCTCTCGTGACTCTCAACGCGAACCGCATCATTTTATGGTTATTCGGTTTCCATTGCGCACCCAATTCCCGGTCATGCTCCGGATTTATGAATTGAACAGCATCTAAAACAAACAAGAACAAGGTCTTGACATTCCATTTAGTGCATACTTATAATGTGGATGAGAATGGTCATGTTTTTCGGACTCTGAGTCTCAGCCGGGAGGAATCGATCATGCTTTTCTCCATCTGTGCATGGTGCGGCACCGCGCTACACGATGAACCTGCGGGTATCGCCGACCACTACACCATCACTCACGGGATTTGCGAAGAGTGTCGCCTGCAGTTGTTTATGGATAATCCCAAAGCTTACGACCAGTTCCTCGACAGCCTGAACGCACCGATCCTGGCAGTGAACCGGGAGGGAGAGGTCATGGGCGCCTCCGGGGAAGCTTGTGGATTCCTGCAGGTCGATCATCCTGACAGGATGAGGGAGTTGCCTGGCGGCGAGGTGATGCAGTGTATTTACGCCGATGAGCCGGGCGGCTGCGGCAATACCATCCATTGTAAGGCGTGCACCATACGAAACAACGTGACCTACACCCTCGAAACCGGCAACAGTCTGCATGAGGTGCCGGCATTCCTGTATATGGACAACGGCGAAGGGCGGCAGAAGACGGAATTCCTGATCTCCACCGAATTGATGGATCCATTCGTGCTCTTGCGGATTGACAAGGTGTTTCCAAGTCTGGTGGATAAGGTGCCGGTTTGATTCTCGAATGCGACACTCTGTGCGCCGAAGTGCTTCAACGCTGTCTTTCCCCGGGAAGCAAACCCCGCCCGGGCCTTAGTCCGAATATTTCACGAATAGAGAGAACATTCTTTTCTAAAAACTATAGTAACAATAAGATAATGTCACGCTATACAGGTTTTCCCTGACACAGATTGTGTCCAGTCCAATCTCATCTATTCATTCACCCTTCGGGCGGTCCCAAGCACGTCATCTGCATTGTTCAGAAGGATTCGCGGTATTGCCATACAGCTTCATCCTTCGCGCCTCGCATCTGACGCACTTTGAACTCGTGAAATATTCGGGTTGGTCCCCTTCAAGTACAGTGTTCGGATCGGGGAATCCGGTTGCTATTTCAAGTCGTCAGGCGATCTTACCGCAGTCGAACTTCACTTGCAGGCGTCTATTAGAGCACATTGGACGCAAGTTCCGCCAGGTCGCTCCGCTCACCTTTTTCCAGGGTCACATGCGCGTAAAGACCCTGCCCCTTCATCTTGTCGATCAGTCGAGTCAAGCCATTGGAGCGTGAATCCAGGTACGGCGAATCGATCTGCTGGGGATCGCCGGTGAAGACAACTTTGGTCCCTTCTCCGGCGCGTGTGATAATTGTTTTCACCTCGTGCCCGGTGAGATTCTGCGCCTCGTCGACGATAAAGAAGATGCGGTTCAGGCTGCGTCCGCGTATGAACGCCAGCGGGCTGATGTGCAGCTTTTCATGATCGAGCATGTTCTGGATCGCCAACAGGTTCGGATCGTTGCTTTTGAACTGGGAACGGATCACGCTGAGGTTGTCCCAGAGCGGCTGCATGTAGGGATCGAGCTTTTCCTTGATGTCGCCGGGCAGGTAACCGATGTCCTTGTTCGCCAGCGGGATGACCGGACGTGCGAGGAAGATCTGTTGGTACTTGCGACGAGCCTCGAGGGCCCCGGCGAGGGCGAGCAGAGTTTTGCCGGTGCCGGCCTTGCCGGAGAGGGTGACCAGTTGAACTTCCGGGTTGATCAGTGCATCGAGGGCAAAGGTTTGTTCGGCATTGCGGGGATAAATCCCGAACGCCGGCCGTTTCTCGACACGGATCATCATTTCCGACTGCGCGTCATATCGTGCCAGTGCACTCTTGTTGTATCCGCGTAAAATGTAGTACGCATTCGGGTAGGGTATCTCGAGGCCGAATTCCTCGAACGGCACCTGGAACGGCAGGGTATAGAGCCGGTCGATCAGATCGGTGTCAATGCCTTCAAGGTCGTATCGCCCGGTGTAGAG
>WJJA01000556.1 GCA_014729955.1 bacterium | reverse complement strand
GTGAATGAATAAATGAGTCCTTCTCTTTTACTTCAAGGTACAAACCGTCACCGGGAAGAAGTGACAAATTGGGGAACATCTTCTTGTAAAACCAGTCTTTACCATAGATCGCTTTCCTCATTCATGAAATATTCGGGCTAGCCCGGATATTTCACGAGTTCAAACTGCGTCAGATGTGAGGCGCGAAGAATGAAGCTGTATGCCATACCGCGAATCCTTCGCAACAAAGCAGATGACGCAGTTGGGACCGCCCGAAGGGGGAATGAATAGATGATTTCGCCTTGAAAACATTCTGTGCCGAAGCAAAACCATATAGCGCAACACTATCTTTTCGTTAATATAGTATTTAGAAAAGAATGTTTTCTTCATTCATGAAATATTCGGGCTAGTCGACCTACTGATTGAGTCTTCATAGACGTAGACCTCTCGCCGTGATCAATGCAGGCTACTGCAGCCCGCCGTACTCGACCTGAGATGACCGTACAAATGTAGGACGCTGCCTCCCACCCCGGAAAAGGCTGTCCCCCCTGTGGCAGATCCGCCACGCCTCACCTTGTGACGCCCCTCACATACCTGTCCCGAACTCCAGCTGTGATGCCTTCTTCCGCGAATCGGCACACCGTTTGCAATGGTCAAAAGCGGGTGAGGACCCGCCGGGACCGTTTACGCAACATACGCATCGGCCCGGGTGTCGTTGACAGGGAAACGATTGAACCCCTCGGGGTCGGGAGGACATCATGCGCGAAGTGCAACTGTACAGCAGCAGCCTTCTTGTGGCGGCCGTCGCGCTGGTACTGCTTTACGAAGCGATCGGTATGCCCCTGCTCGCGGGACAACCGTCCGAACCCAACGGAGTAGGTGTGCAGGGGTGGGCCAAGCTCTTTTCCGTGCAGCAGCGTGCGGAGAGCAACTACGATTCCTTCCAGACCGTCTACGAACAAAACTGGACCCCCGCTTCGCAAAACGATACAGCGGTATCCGCCGCGCATCCCTCCGAGCAGGGTCGCTGGGTGACCGCCTATGATCGTCGTGTGCATGAACAGGCACTCGCCTACGACCAGCGTACACAACAGCAGATGGACGTGTACGACTGGAAAACCCGCCGGCAGGCTCGCGCGTACGACGAGATGGTCGAGCAGCAGCGTGAAGCGTACGAGCGACATATCCGACGTGTGCAGGCTTACTGGGGGCAGTATCTCGGCAGCACACAGACCACATGGGTTGAATACAGTGACATTCCCGACACACGCGGTTTTGTGGACTTCGAAGCGGGCGTGGTGGTATATGAAACCCTGGTGCCCGCTGATGCACCGGACCCCGAAGCGCGTGCGGAGAAGAACCTGCGGCGTATCGTGGAGCAGACCGAGACGGTGACCGCGCCGGACGGGCGCTCGATTCTCGCCGACCAGCTGGATCGTCCGGAAAGTCTGCATCGTGCGGCTGAGCATCCCCTCGCACGCGGTGTAGTGCGCGGCGAGGACGGCCGTCAACGGTTGCGTTTCGCGGTCGGCGCTTCGCTTGTGCCGGACCACCTGCAGCGTCGTGCGGAACGGTTTCTACCGATGGTGGAACGATATGCACGGCATTACCAGGTCGATCCGGCGCTGGTGCTGGCGATGATCGAAACCGAGTCGGCGTTCAATCCCCGTGCGGTCAGCTCGGCACATGCGCACGGCCTGATGCAGCTGATCCCGCAGTACGGCGGCCGGGAAGCCTACGCGTTGGTGCACGGTTCCGACGGGATCCCCGCGCCTGAGCTGCTGTTCGACCCGGACACCAACATCCGCCTCGGCTGTGCGTACCTGCACCTGCTGGGAAGTCGCCACTTCGCGGAGCTGCGGCAGGACCGTCGCAAGGACTACACGGTCATCGCGGGGTACAACTGGGGACCGGGGAATGTGCGTCGGAAGGTGATCGACCGGTACGGCAGCCCCGACGGGTACAGCGAACAGCAGTGGTTCAGCCTGCTGCGGCAGCACACCCCGCGCGAGACTTCGAACTACCTGGATAAGGTGGTAGAGCGCCGCGCCCGCTGGGCGCAACTGCTTGAAACCTCACAAGGGTAAGGGGCGCCCACAGCCCTGCAGCGGCTTCGCACCCGGGTAAATGAAAGAGCGGTTCTCCGGAAGGACAGGAGAACCGCTCATATCGTTTCGCTTCAGATCGTATCAGATGTCGTAGTACAGCTCGAACTCCCACGGGTGCGGTCGCTGGGCGATCGCCTGTACTTCATAGGTTCGCTTGTACCAGATCCAGGTGTCGATCACGTCCTCGGTGAAGACGTTACCCTTCAGCAGGAACTCATTGTCCTTCTCGAGTGCACTCAACGCCCCTGCCAGGTCCGGCGGGGTTTCAGGCACATCGGCCAGCTCTTCCGGTTCGAGGTCGTAGAGGCTCTTGTCGAAGGGATCGCCGGGATGAATCTTGTTCTGGATGCCGTCCAGGCCCGCCATCAGCATCGCGCTGAACGCCAGGTAGGGGTTGGCGGAGGGGTCTGGAACACGGAACTCAACACGTTTCGCCTTCGGGCTCTGGTTGTACATCGGGATGCGTACCGAGGCCGAGCGGTTGCGCTGGCTGTACGCCAGACGTGTAGGCGCTTCGAAGCCCGGGATCAGGCGCTTGTAGCTATTGGTGGTCGGATTGGTGAACGCGCACAGGGCCGGCGCATGCTTCAGCAGACCGCCGATGTAGTACAGCGCAGTTTCTGACAGCCCGGCATAACGGTCACCGGCGAACAGCGGAGTGTCGCCTTTCCACAGGGACTGGTGCACATGCATGCCGCTGCCGTTGTCCGCCCAGAGCGGTTTCGGCATGAAGGTCGCGGTCTTGTTGTGACGGCGTGCCACATTTTTGACCACGTACTTGAAGAGCATCAACTGGTCGGCCATGCGCAGCATCGGACCGAAACGCATGTCGATCTCGCCCTGCCCGCCGGTGGCGACCTCGTGATGGTGCGCTTCGACCGTAATGCCCAGGTTCTCCAGGATCAGGGACATCTCGGTGCGGATATCATGCGTCGAGTCGGACGGCGGCACCGGGAAGTAGCCTTCCTTGTAGCGCGGCTTGTAGCCCAGGTTGGGGCCCTCGTCACGCCCGGTATTCCAGTGCCCTTCCACCGAATCGACGAAGTAGAAACCCTGGTGGTTGCTCTGGCCGTAACGGATATCATCGAAGAGGAAGAACTCGGCTTCCGGCCCGAAAAAGGCGGTGTCGCCGATGTTCAGGGTCTTCATGTACTCCTCGGCCTTGCGCGTGAGGGTACGGGGGCACTTGGTGTAGGGCATCATCGTCGAAGGATCGACAATGTCACCGAACAGGATCAATGTCGGCACCTCGGCGAACGGGTCGATCACCGCGGTTTCGGCATCGGGACGCACGAGCATGTCCGATTCGTTGATTTGGCGCCAGCCGCGAATCGAAGAACCATCGAAGCCAAAACCCTCTTCGAAACTCTCTTCGGTCAGCTGGTTCACCGGGACAGAAAAGTGCTGCCACATCCCGGGAAAATCCATGAACCGCAGGTCAACCATCTTGACCCCGCGGCTTTTGATCAATTCAAAGATGTCGCGGATTGGATCCATACGACTCCCTCCGGATAAAAAGTTGCTGAAATGTTGTCCCACATATCCATGCCCATGTTCCCACAAACGTCTATATCATCTCGGCGATTCCATGCTCCGGTTCCACGGAAAGAAGCAGGCAACTCTGTCAAACGAGGCAGATGATGCCGACAG
Source organism: bacterium (assembly GCA_014729955.1). Taxonomy (GTDB): domain Bacteria; phylum Electryoneota; class Electryoneia; order Electryoneales; family Electryoneaceae; genus WJJA01. The sequence continues at coordinate 4,629 of WJJA01000556.1, read as the reverse complement.
GTGGGGCAGAGATCCCGCCGGCCGGACGCTACTCTGCCTGCCTGTCGCCGCTGACGATCCAAAGCCCTCGAACGATTCCACTACCGAGTGTACGCTGGGCGTCCGCGCTACGCTTCTATGAATGCCGGGCCGCCGGCCACCTTCATGCACCCGTAGCAAGCCCCGGACCGCTCTTCGATGGTTGAAACAGCTTCAAATCGCATCCTCGCCGGTTTCCGACGTGCGGATACGGATTACATCCTCCACGGGCGAGACAAAGATCTTGCCGTCCCCTACCTGCTCGGTGCGCGCCTTCTCCACGATGACACCGATCGCTTCTTCGGCGATGTCGTCCGGGAGCACCACTTCGAGCTTGATTTTCGGCACGAAATCGATCTGGTACTCGCGCCCGCGGTAAAGCTCGGTGTGGCCGCGCTGCCGTCCGAACCCGCGCACCTCGGTGATCGTCATCCCGCGCACCCCTTTTTCCAGGAGGGCGTCCTTGACCTCGTCGAGACGATACGGCCGAATGATCGCTTCGATCTTCTTCATCGCTCTCCCCCCTTTCCTGTTTGGGTTACACGGCAAATCGGACGTGCATCACGTCACCGTCACGCACTTCGTAGGTTTTCCCTTCCAAACGCAGCAGGCCCTTGTCGCGGCAGGCGCTCATTGACCCCAGTTCCAGCAGATCGGCGGAGGGCACCACCTCCGCGCGAATGAAGCCGCGCTGCAGGTCGGAATGGATTTCGCCCGCCGCTTCCACCGCGGGTGTGCCTTTGCGTATCGGCCATGATCTGACCTCGTCATCGCCGACCGTGAAGAAACGAATCAGGCCGAGCAGATAGAAGCTCTCCTGCAGCAATCGTTCCGATGCCGGGGATTCAATGCCCATATCCTCGAGGAAATCGCCGCGGTCCTCTTCCGGCAGCCCGGCGATCTCCGCCTCAACCTGCGCGTCCAGAACGATCAGACGTTTCAAGTCGCCTTCAACATCCGAGAGGGCCGCCTGCAGCGCTTCGCCGTCCTGCTCCTCGCCCTTGTTCACCACGATCAGCAGTGGTTTCAAGGTCAAAAAGGCGTACGAACGGATCGCCTTCTCTTCCTCCGCGCCGAGTTCGATCAGGCGCAACGGCGTCTCCTCGTTGAGCGCGTCCAGCACCTTCGTAATCGCACGATCTTCCGCGGCGTCAACCTTGATGCCGCGCTGCTTCGACGAGGCGATCTTTTCCGCACGGCTTTCCGCGATCTGCATATCGGACAGCAGCAGTTCGGTTTCCAGGTCCTCGATCAGGGCACGCATCATCTCGGCGACCTCTTCGGTCGAACCGCTTTCCTGGAACGCTCCGAACACCGGGCAGAGCACGCCGGCATTCTGCAGATGGTTGGTCATCGAGCGTTTGAAGCCGGACCGCTTCTCCTCGTGCGCAAGTCCCGCGACGTCGAGATACTGCACCTTGGCGGGGATCTTTTTCGCCACGGGCCAAAGCTCATGCAGACGGTCGAGGGTATCGTCCGGGATCTCCACCATGCCCGGGAAAGCCTCTTCGCCGTACGCCGGTTCCAGTCCGGTCAGGGAGGTAAACAGTGTGGATTTGCCGCCGGCCTGCCAGCCGATCAGCGCGATCTGCATGAGTGGCTCCTAACGATGTCCGTGCCTGTCGTTCGACCCAAGCGAAACGGTTATCCAATCAGTCTGACGATGTAAGCAGACTATCGGACTCCTGCGCATCCACCGAAAACACCAAAACCGCCGCGAATGAACAGAGGGCTAAGTTAGAATCGGCTAAACGCACCCGCAAGCGAAATCCTTCATCTCGCGGGAGTAGGGGCGACCACTACCCTTCCCAGTGTTCATCGAGGAATCGTCCCATCGCCGCAAGACCGGAGCGAGCGCGCTCCACGCCGCCGGTCCAGCTGATACGGAACCCGTTGGGTGTGCCGAAGTATCGGCCCGGCGCCACCCCGACACCGCCCTGTCTCTGCAGTTTGTCGCGAAACCGGTCGCCGTCGCCGTTCCGCAGGCGCCAGAACGCGAAGCCGCCCTCATCCGGCATCACGGCAGAGAAAGCATTCCCATGCGGTCCGCCCAGGAATTCATCGACAACCGCACGGGCGGCAACAGTGCTGCTGCGGTGATCGTCGCGGAACCGTCGCAGGCGGTGATCGTCACGCATCACTTGTGCCGTGACCCACTCGTACATGAACGGCTGCACGACGGCCATGTGGTCTAAGGCACGGTAGGCTTTGCGAATGATATCATCCCGCGCGATCAACCAGCCGGCGCGCAGATGCGGAAGGCCGAACACCTTGGTCAGGCTTGATGTGACGAACAGGTTCGGGCGTTTGAGGGCGATAGTGCGGCGATAGTGATTGTCCAGCCATTCACGGTAGATTTCGTCCACCAGGATCCACGGTTCATGTCCTACCGCGTCCGCCAGTCGCAGGATCTCGTCATCGTCTGAAAACTGACCGCTTGGGTTATGCGGGTTGGAGAGGAAGATTCCCTTTGCTCCGTTCCGCACCTCTTCCCGGGCGTCCTCGACGGGGATGCGCCATCCGTTCTTCTCGCGTCGCACGAGCGGCACCACCACTCCGCCCAGCGCCTCCACCGGTGCACTCAGACACTCATACACCGGCCGTTCCACGAGAATGCGGTCGCCCGGCGTAATCATCGCCGCCAGAAAAACGAAGTTCGACATGCTCGCGCCCATGGTGTGCATCACCTCTTCCGGGCGCACATCATACCGGTCCGCAATCGCGCGGCGCGCCGCTTCGTATCCGTAAGAGTTCGGACCGCTCGGAGGAATCTCGGACGGGTCGATGCCGAGTTCCTCCCATGTTTCCGCCACCGTCGGCATGTTCGACACCGCCAGGTCGATTTCACCCGGCAGCACTTCACGTGTTTTGGCCCATTCCATGTAGCGGATGGTGGAAAACGCCATACCTGCCTCCCGGATGGAGAAAGCCCGGAGTTGCTTGTCTCCGGGCATACTTGTCAGTGAAACGATTCGACGACGGCTCTACTTGATCAGGGTCAGCTTACGGACCGCTGACTCGGTCCCGTACTGTGCACGCAGGAAGTAAAGCCCGGACGACCATTCCGCGCCGCCGACCGTGATCATGTGGCGTCCCGCCCCCCACTCGTTCGTAACGGTCTGCACTTCACGCCCGAGCAGATCGTACACCGCCACGCGCACCAACCCCTGATGCGGCAATGCGATACGCACCTGCGTCTGCACATTGAACGGATTGGGAAAGACCGACTCGATCGCGAATGCTGCGGGCAGACCGTCTTCGCTTACCTCCGGCGTGGGCAGTTCATCGACGAACCACTCGAACGCTGTGACGCCGAGGTAAAACCCGTCATCGACCTCCACACGAACGGTGTCGTTGTCGTACAGGGCAACGGTCACCGAGGATTCTTCCGATACCAGTTCATCGGCCACATACCAGCGGTAGGACAGCGCATGCTGGTTCGGATCGGACGCCGTCACGGAAAAGTCGATCTCATCGCCCCAGCTGTAACCGGTCAGCAGCTGCACATCCGGTACGTATTCCTCGATCACCGGCGGCTGGTTGAGGTTGTAGAAATGGGCACCGATGTCAGAACGTGTGCCGTCCGGATCGTTGCGGGACGGGTAACCGGCATTGATGCAGGGGGAATTATACTGCAGGTTGTAGTTGCCGTTGGCGGAACTGACAAAGAGCGGGTTCGCTTCAATGTCGTTCTGCGAAAGGTTGCCCTGCGCGTAATTGCCGTCCGAGTTGTTGGAAAAGCAGTTGTAATCGGCCGGGCTGCCGACATTGCCGTTTGAGTTGTTCACCCCGACACCGGTGCAGTTCGCGATGATGTTATTGGTGAACTGCGAGAGGGATGCGTTCAGGGAGAGCAGGACGCCGTCCCTGTCCGACACCCCGGGATAGCCGGCGAATTCGATGGTATTGTCGTGTACCGCAATGTTGCCGCCGCCGCGTATCCACAGGCAGGCCGCGCTTGATCGTGCGATCACGTTATACTTGATCACTGAGTTGCTGCAATTGTCCAGGTAGACCGCTCGATCAAAGCCGATCACACGGCAACCGTCCAGGGTGAGCGAGAACTGGTTCTGTCCGTTGATCCCGTACGAACAATCCCCGGTGACGCTGACATCACGTAGCGTGGCGGTCGAAGAGATCAGGCGGACGGCCGATTCGGTGCTGCTGCTGAACGGATGGTTTACACTGCCGCCCTCGAATGTGAGCGTACCGCCGGTGACGACCAGTGAATGACCCGCGCCGAAATTGTTGAACGGTTGAGTCAAATCGGTGCTGCGCAGGGTGAGCTGTCCCGATTCAAGCAGCACGCTGTTGGTGCCGGGGTAATGAATGCGGCTGTTCTCAATGGTCGCATTGCCGCCGCCGCGAATCTTGATATTCCATTCGCCGAAGCTGATCACCGAATAACGTATAGTGGACGGCAGATTGCCGAAGAATACGATTCCCTGCCAGTCGCCGCCGGTCCCGCCGGTGCCCAGGCCGCGAAATTCGACGCTGTCATCTTCGGCGCCGTGCACCTGCAGGCCGCCGTTGACACGGAACTTGGTGTTGTAGCTGAAGTTGACCACCACACCCGCTTCGATCGTCAGGGTCTGCCCGAACGGCACATAG
>WJJA01000555.1 GCA_014729955.1 bacterium | reverse complement strand
GTAGTCGTCTTTGCTCTGTTGGACACCACGGTCGATCATGTGCCCGATCGCACCGCCGATCACCAGCCCGATCGGTCCACCCAGGGCCGCACCGAAAATCGCACCGGCCGCTTTGCCTGCCCATTCCATGACAACGTTCCTCTGTAACCGTCGCGCACCCGAACGGCACTAACGTACGGTCGGGCAGACACAGATGCAATGTCAGGCGACGATGGAGTACCCGCCGTCCACGACGAGGGTCTGCCCGTGGATCATCCTCGCATAATCGCTCACGAGGAAGAGGGCGGAATCGGCCACTTCATCAGGAGTTACCAACCGTCCCGCCGGCGTCTTTTCACGGCTGCCCTGCAGGATCTCTTCACGGTTGGGAAAGTGTTTCAGCGCGTCCGTATCAACCGTCCCGGCCGAAAGGATGTTCACATTGATATTCTCCGGAGCCAGCTCCACCGCGAGGTGACGCACCAGCGATTCGAGCGCCGCCTTGGAGGCTCCGACCGCGGCATAATTGTTGATCGCCCGGACCGACCCAAGAGAAGAAATCGCCACCACCTTGCCGCCGTCCTGCATCAGGGGGAAGGCGTGCTGCACAAGGTGAAGCAAAGTCGCGGCGTTGATGTCCATCGTCCACTCCCAGTGCCGTCGTGTCAGCTCGAGAGCGGGCTTCAAAACACCGGAGGCGGCGTTGGAAATCAGTACATCCAACCGGTCGAAGTCCTGCTTGAACTCGTCGAACAATTTGTGCAGCTGTTCCTCGTGGGCGACGTTGGCACGATAGGCTCGTCCCTTAACGCCGTGCGCCTCGATTGCATCCACCGTTTCCTGCGCCGCGCTGCGATTCCGGAAAAAGTTGATCGCAACATTCGCACCGCGTTGCGCCAGCGCCAATGCAATCGCACGTCCGATCCCGCGTGATCCGCCCGTGACCAGTGCTGTCCTGCCGGTCAGATCCACCATAGCCTCACCCTCCACGTTGGTTTTGACCGAAGTTAGGCGATCCTCAAATTCAGTGCAAGCGGTTTTTATCCCCCGCGCTTGCGCAGAGAATCACTTGTGCGGGTTTGTCCTCACCCCTTGCGCAGGGGCGTTACACCGTGTTCCTTTTTAGGTACACCTAAAACCAACACGGAAGGGGTAGCAGGTATGTTGATCCATGACATTCTGAAGCAGAAGGGCGACCGGATCGTAAGTGTGAACCCGGGTACGACTGTGTATGATGCCGTGCAGACCATGGTCGAGAACAAGGTGGGTGCGGTGCTGGTCGTGCAGGACGGGAACAAACCGGTCGGAATCTTCACCGAACGCGACAACCTGCGTATCACGGTCAAGGACGATTGCGACCCGGAAAACGAGACCGTGGATCAGCATATGACCTCGGAAAACCTTGTGGTCGGCCTGCCGAGCGACACCGTGGAAGAGGCGATGAAGGTGATGAACGATCGACGGGTGCGTCACCTGCCGGTGGTCGAAGACGGCAAACTGATCGGACTGGTCTCCATGGGGGATGTGGTACGGTGGACGGCGGAAAAATTCCAGTCGCAGGTCCACTACCTGAAGGACTACATCGCCGGGTCGTACTGATACGAAACGAGCAAGATCCATCATGTGACAACTCGCCTGCACACGCCTGGTTGCGTGTACAGGCGAGGACGTTTGCCGCTCCAATGCGGTGAGAGATACCGCACGGTTGAGGTACGGATGTTCCTGGTGTGACCACTCTCCAAGCCCGCAACGTCTTTCTAAGCTTCGATGCAAGGATGCCTGCGGAAAACCGTCCGTTTACTTCGGATTCACCTCCCCTGTGTCATATAGATGCATGAAACTATTCTTACATTGCGGGCATGACCACACCTGCCTGGACATTGACAGAAGCGCGCCGATGGTGCCGCCAATGGGCCGGAACGCATTATGAAAACTTCCGGGTTGTCTCACTCGCGCTGCCGCGACAAAAGCGGGAAGAATACGCCGCCCTGTATGCGTTTGCACGGGGGGCGGACGATCTCGCCGATGAGGACGACACAACACGGCAGAAGGTGCTGCAACCTGTCCGGAACGAGCGCCCGAGCCGATTCTCACAACGGTCAGGCGGGCGGCATGAGACAATCGAACCGGAACCCTCACGAAGAAAGGCAGGCACAGCCGTACTAGCGGGGAAGAAAAACAGCAACCACCTTACCGCGTTGCGGCGATGGCGTGACATGCTGGAGCAGACCATGCATGATGAACCGCCTGATCATCCCGCGTTTCTCGCCCTGCACGAGGTGATTCGCCGGCATCGAATCGAGCCGGACGGTTTTCATCGCATGCTCGACGCCTTTGAGAGGGACCAGTTGCGTTCTCGCTACGAGACTGCCCTGGAATTGGGCGAGTACATGAAGGGATCGGCTGAGCCGGTCGGGCGTTGGGTGCTGCGGCTCTACGGTTTGCGTGAGGAACGGCTCGACCGATGGTCCGATGCGGTCTGCCGCGGTTTGCAAATCGCCAACTTTTTGCAGGATATTGTGCCGGATCTGGAGGTGCGGGATCGTATCTACCTTCCACGCAAGGATCTGGAGCGTTTCGGAGTCAGTGAGACGGATCTGCTGCTGCAGCCGTCACCTCCCCCTGTGCGTCGATTGGTTGCGCATCAGGCCGCTTGGGCCGACCGTGAACTGGCACAAGGCGGTCGCCTGCTGCGAGCTGTTCCGAAACCATTGGGCCGTCAGCTTTATCTGTTCATACAGGGCGGATATGAGGTATTGCGCTCGCTGAAACGTATTCACTACGATATTGCTTCGGGGCATCTGACGGTTCCGAAACACCGCAAATTGGCGCTGCTCGCGGGCGTCCTTCTGGGAGTGAGACCTTGAAAACACTGCATAGTGCCTATGAATATTGCGCGGAATTGGTAAAACGGTCGGCGGGAAACTTCTATTTCGCCTTCCAACTGCTGCCCCGCACCAAGCGCTATGCGATCTATGCGGTGTATGCCTTTTGCCGTGCCGCGGACGATGCGGTGGATGAGCTGCCTGAACCGTCGCTTCGCCGTGCCGCGCTGGAAAAGGTGCAGCATACCCTGGAGCGTGTTTACAAGGGCGACAGCGAGACGCCGCTGGAAATTGCGCTGGCCGATACCGTCGGCAAGTTCCGTCTGACACGGCAATACTTCGACGATCTGCTGCTCGGCATGGAGGCGGATATTCCCCCGCAAGTGGAGCTGGGTACACTCGAGGAGCTTGACGAGTACTGCTACCGTGCCGCCGGCACAGTCGGTCTGCTTTGCATCGAGGTATTCGGTGCGGCAGGCGATGCGGCGAAGAAATACGCCATGGCGTTGGGGCGTGCCCTGCAACTGACCAACGTTATTCGCGACCTGCGTGAAGATGCCCTTAACGGACGGGTGTATGTGCCGAAAGCCCTGCTCGACGCCCACGGGGTTACCGTGGAGGATCTGCGCAATGGACGAAACGACCACAAGGTCGAACGGCTTATCCACACCCTGATCGGGCTTGCCAAGGCCGCCTACCTGGAAGCCGAGCGCCACTTTCCTGCCGCTCATCGCTGGCGCCTCGTGACCAGCGAAGCGATGAGACGTGTGTACCATGCCCTGCTGCTGGAAATCGAACGTGATCCGCGCCAGGTGATGGTGAAGCGTGTCTCCCTGCCGATCTGGCGCAAAGCCGGAGAAGTGATCGCTGCGTTTGCGACTGTCTAGCCCGGTAATTTCACGAGTTCAAACTGTGTCAGATGTGAGGCGCGAAGAATGAAGCTGTATGGCCATACCGCGAATCCCTCGCAACAAAGCAGATGACGTACTTGGGATCGCCCGAAGGGGGAATGAATAGATGAATTCGCCTTGAAAACATTCTGTGCCGAAGCAAAACTATATAGCGCGACACTATCTTATTGTTATTATGGTATTAAGAAAAGAATATTTTCTTCATTCATGAAATATTCGGGCCGGCAAGCCGGAACCGAAGCGAAGCGTAGCTCTCATGCCCGAAGGTGCGTGAAACCTGGTGTCTTTGCGGTTTTCAGGCTTTGTTACGGGACAGTTTTCCGGGAAGCAGCATACTCATGGAAAATACAGCCCGCCGATTCAGAGAGAACCTGCAGCACACACTGCATGGAATGCATCTGAGGTGGGAGATCTCACTGCGAATAGTACAAGGTGGGGGGTAGGTTTCTTCCCGTACTTACTTCAGGAAGACCAGCTTGCGGCTTTCCGAATGCGTCGGCGTGACGGTTCGCAGGAAGTAAGTACCCGCTGCATGGGATTCCGGGGTCCAGGTCAGGCGTAGCTCGCCGCTTGCGTGCACGCCACGGTACAGGCTTTCCACTTGACGGCCGGTGATATCGTATACACTGACGGACAAGGGAGTCGGATGGGGCAGGCGCACCGATACCTGGACAGCGTTGTTGAAGGGGTTCGGCCATACCTGACCGATCTCGAAGGTCGCGGGTAACTTGGTGCCGGCAATATCGTCATCAACGACATTCAGTTGATTGTAATAATGCTTGCCGATATCGGGAAGAGTGCCGTCCGGATCGAACGCGCCCGGCCTGCCGGCATCGATGCAGGGCGAATCTTCCTGCAAATGGTATTCATCGTCCGTCCAGAGCGGGTCTGTCCTCAGGACCGTTTCTTCGTCGATGTGCACACTCACATCCTGCGGGTCCACCACGTTGTGCATGACCGAATACCCTACATCTATCGAGGAAAACTCGCGCGAATCATAATCCACGACAAAGGGGATCGCATTCACCTGATTGGCAGGGTTTGGGTTAGAGACGATGGTGTTGTAAACCTCGACATTGGTGAGATGTTCAACATACACACCGTAAAGATCATAAGACGGGTTCTGCTCCAGGAATTCCAGTTCAATCGAAAGGTGATCCAACAGTATCTGGTTCATGCGAGTCATGCGTACCGCGAACGCTTCCTCGGCGGCGCGCATGTGGATTGATGAGGTTTCTATCTGCATCAAACCGTCTTCACGAGACGCGAAAATCCCGGTTGCAACATTGTTCGATTCAATCTCAACATGCGAAGAGTCGATTCTGCCGGATGAATACTGATAGTATATGCCCGGCATATTGGCGTTTGGCGCGGGTTCCGGCAAATCTATATCATAATCGATGATGGATTTGCTGAAGTCGACGTTCGACAGGCTCACATACAGCGGTGCCAGAGACGAAGGCGTGTCGTCGATCATGACATGTACAAAGCAGCCGTTGATGTTCACATTGCTATAGTTCTGCGCCATAATCCCGGCCTCAAGACCATCTTCGATTCGACCGTAATTGAGCGCGACATTGGAGGCTGTGATGTTGATCGGGTACTGTGCGCTGCGAATCGTAAACCATCGCATGCTGATAAGGCTGGAACTGGATGAGTCGATCTGAATGCCTTGCCAGTACTCACCGTGAAACGCGGGCTCGAAAATCACCGGAGCACCTTGTTCGCCCTGTACTTCCAGGTGGCCTTTGACGACCATGCGGTAATTATCGAGGAAGGAAACCACAACACCGGGCTTGATGATCAGCGTCTTGCCGTCTTCAACAGATAAGTTGCCGACAACTTTCACCGTGTCCTGTACGGAACTGTCCCATGTGCCGTAGACACTGCCGCTCACACTTTCCCCGTATGCCGGTGAAAGCATCACCGTCAACATGATCAGAACACAGACTGTTTTCCACATTCTGTGGACCATCGCGGTTCTCCTCGACTGCTGGACAGAACCGGCAATGGAAGCGGTGCTGGGAAGCTGAATCGTCTTTGCCGACTCCTCTGCCTAATAAATACGCATGTTACCGACCGATTGCAAGTCGATCGACCATGTATTCCGAGGTTGTCGTCTCCCGTGGACGGCAGACAACACAATAAATCCCAAATCGCACTCAAGATTTTGGTTTATTAGGAAAAGATTAGCACGCCATCCGTATTAACTTGCCACTTCAATCGTATATCTCACAGGATTGGAAATATAGATCTAACGATGCTCCCCGGTACGCAGTGCGACAGGTACTGACAGGCTCAGGCATACTGTTCCAGCATGCGCTCTTTCCACGTTCGTATTGCGTCTTCGTGCACCCCCGCGCCAAGCGCCGCCTGTACCGTGCGCTCCACCTCCTCCGGCGTCGGCCTGCGGAAATCATGTCCAGTCTGTAATGCCCGCCAAAACGTCATCGCCACGGTTTCCAGGCTCTCCATCCGTGCAAGTGCTTGATCCACTGTGCGGCCGACAGTCAGGGCGCCGTGACGGTCCAGCAGTATCGCATCCCTGCGTCCGATCCATTCGCGGACTACCTCACCGCCCTCCGGTGTGCCTGGCACGGCAAACCGGCAGGTCGGCACGGATCCGAACAGGTAAGCCGCCTCGGGGAGGGGGACCGCTTCCAGGCTGATATCGGCCAGGGTGAGAGCCGTGCAGTGGGGGGCGTGTGCGTGGATAACCGAGTTGATGTCATGTCGTGTCTTATACACTTCAAGGTGGGCTGCCGTTTCACTGCTCGCACGCCCTTCGCCGCGAATCTGCACTCCATCGAGGTTTATGACGACAAAATCATCGTCCGTCAATAGACCCTTCCAGCTGCCGGATGCTGTAATCAGAACCGTCCCGTCTTCGAGCCGGACGGAAAGGTTCCCCTCAGCGGCGCAAATCAGCCCTCGATCGTCGAGCCTGCGGCCCGCTTCGATCAGTGTACGTTTCAATCCTTCTTCGGACATTGTACCATCCGGGAATGTCAACACGACTCACCAGGGACCGCCGCGAGCATCCATCAGCCTAAACCGAGCAAACCTTTGAAAAGCTCTTTGATCTCGTCGGCGGAAACCGTACCAAGATAGTAAATGAAATAGATCACGACACCATACACCGCAACAGCCACCCAGCCCATCACCGTTGCAAGCAGAATCGCAATGCCGTCCCGTTCGGTCAAACCGACGCCGATCAGGAAGATCACCATCGCAGGAAAAGTATTCGTAAGCGGAATCGGAAGGATCATCAGGGCGGCCATCATCATCACCAGCACGCTGATCAGTACACGTGCCGCTCGCGAACCCATCCAGGAAAGGCGCGGCTTGATCAGGAACTCGGTTTTGTGAAAGAACCTTGCCCCGGCATGGAAAAAACGGGCGGCGGATGCTGCTTTCATCTTCCGGTGCAACGCCCATTTCGGCAGAGCAGGCATGCGCCTTCCGATCATCATCTGCAACCCGAGCAATATGATGATGATCCCGAACGGTGTGCTGTAGCCCGGGGCCGGCATCGGCATCGCCGAAGGCAGTGACAGGACGATCAGCAGAAGACCGAATCCGCGGTGTCCAAGCTTTTCTAAAATCGTGCCCAGGCTGATGGATTCGACATCGTGTTCATCCGCCAGACTTCGCAGGTCTTCCGCCAGGGTTTTCGGTTCCAGCATGCCGGTTGGTCCGTTAAAAGGTTCAGTCAATTCAGGCGCAAAGGTACGATACAGGACCCATGGTGCACGCTGCACCCGTCTCCCGGCTCCGGAGCAATGGCATCATACAGGGCAGGAGAACCGGGTCGAAAGCGTCTGAAGCCCGGGTACAACAAAAGGTCCGACGAAACTCTACCGCTTTTCGCCGGACTATTGCCTGATCCAACTCCTGGAATTGCTTACCTCAAGCTCTTTTTGGCGGCTTCAATCGTCCGTTCGAGAACCTCTTCTTCATGAGCGGTGGAGAGGAACCAGGCCTCGTACCCGCTCGGCGGCAGATGAACTCCACGCCCCAGCATCCCGCTGAAAAAGGCACGGAACCGCTCATGGTCGGATGCCTGTGCATCTTTGAAGCTCTGCACCGGACCGTCATGGAAAAACAGGGTCAGCATTGATCCGACACGTTGCACCACGCCGGTCACACCGGTCTCACGCAGGACGTTCAACAACCCTTCCTCCAGGGCCGCACCGATGATCTCGAGCCGGTCGTACACATCGCTGTCCAGCAGTTGAAGGGTTTTCAATCCGGCTGCGGTCGCGAGCGGGTTGCCGGAGAGAGTGCCCGCCTGGTAAACCGGACCGGCGGGAGAAATCATCTCCATCAGGTCGCGACGACCTCCGAAAGCTCCGACCGGCAATCCCCCGCCGATCACCTTGCCGAACGTCGACAGATCGGGCCGGACACCGTACCGCTCCTGCGCACCGCCTCGTGCGATACGGAACCCGGTCATCACCTCATCGAAGATCAGGAGAGAACCATACAGGTCGCACAGCTTGCGAATACCCTCGAGAAAGCCCTCGCGAGGAGGAATGACGCCCATATTGCCCGCCACCGGCTCCACAATGACGGCGGCGATGTTGTGCGCTTCTGCATCGAACAGGCGCTGCACTGACTCAAGGTCGTTAAACTCGGCGATGCGTGTGTCGCGAGCGGCTCCGGCCGTCACTCCGGGGCTGTCGGGTGTGCCGAATGTGGCGACACCGGACCCGGCCTGGATGAGGAAGCTGTCCGCATGCCCGTGGTAACCGCCGGCGAACTTGACCACGATCTCACGCTCGGTCGCGGCTCGTGCGAGACGAACGGCGCTCATGGTCGCTTCAGTTCCGCTGTTGACCAGGCGCACCATTTCGACGGATTCGACACGCTCGACAATGGCCTGCGCAAGCTCGACTTCCAGTGGACCGGGTGCCCCGAAGCTGGTCCCGTTGCGAACCGTTTCCAGTAGTGCATCGGTTACCTCGGGATGGGCATGGCCCAGGATCATCGGGCCCCAGGATCCGATATAATCGATATACTCGTTCCCGTCCACATCCGTGAGGGTACAGCCCCTGGCGGACCTGATAAAAGGTGGAGTTCCGCCCACAGCCCGGAAGGCCCGTACAGGCGAGTTCACACCACCGGGGATCACCTTTTGCGCCGCGTCGAACAAAGATCTGGATTCGCTCATTTTTACCTGCCGGGGTTTTGTTAATCGGACCACATGTGCTGCCGGATCTTCCGGCTCATGCCCTGCAAAGTAATGTTTGCGCGATGCACCTTCACAAGGCTGCACCGCTGTCGTCATGCTCCCCGGGCAGAAGTAGTAAGGTCTTACAGGTATGCCTTTTGATGATCGCAGGCAGGAACGCCTCTGCCGGTCTGCGGCGAGAGAGCCGGCTCACGCTACGGATATCGAGTTTTGACGCTCGTCAGCGCTGCATGAAATGGGTATCCTGCGCCCCTTCATTGTACATTACACTTCGCGAGAGAAGGGATCGAAGGGGTGCGGCATACGAGAGGCATCGCACGATGATGGTATGTTGTGACGGGTCTTGGCCCGTGTCTGCGGGGTGTGACCCGACACTGAAATGGATCTTAAACGGCATCAGCGAGGTGAACTGAGGGGATCAGGCAAACGGGAGGCATCGCGCCATGATACAAACACCGCCTGTGTACAAGAACTTCCCACTGCGCGTAGTGCTGTACCGTGCCCCGCTGCTCCTCGTCACCATCGGGCTCGGGGCGTTCGTATCGTTCTATCTCGGTTGGATCGCGCTTGCCGCATTCCTGCTGTACACCACGACTTCGATTCTCTGGATCATGGCGCACAGCTGTAAGAACTGCGCCTATCACGGTCGTCGATGCGACCTGGGGGTGAGCCTGCTTGCGACCGTGCTGCATCCCCAAAAGGGCACCCCCGCAGTCTTTCGGCAGTACACCATCGTCGGGATATGGCTGCTGCTCGGTATGCTTGCAGTGCCCATGTTCCTCGGTGCAATCGGACTGGCGCTCAAGTTCAGCTTCAGCAACCTCGTGTGGTTCGGACTCTATATCGCAGCCGCGGTTGCCGCGGTCTGGACCACAGTCCTTTCATGCCCCAACTGCGCGATGCGTGGGCGCTGCCCGGCGAGCTTCTATCGCCCCCCGCAAAGCAGCCTGTCGCACCCTGGGTATGTACGCCGGGAAAGCCGTCAGGTGAGCCGGCGAAACAGCCTGAAAGTATTGGTGTTATCTCCCAAGACAGCCGGCGGGCAAGTCCGCCGACAATACCGGCGGACAAGCCCGGCGTTAGCCGGAGTCCGGCGTCTTTGCGGTTTTCAGGCTCTTTCACGGGCCGTTTTTTCAACTATCCCGGATATTTCACGAG
>WJJA01000554.1 GCA_014729955.1 bacterium | reverse complement strand
GCCGACGCACCGGTGAATGTTTCCAAACTGATGGCATTCATCTCCCCGGTGGTCGAAAAGGTCCGTTCGCAGCATGGTGAAGCCGCGCGTGACGAACTGCTTACCCGTTCCATCGAAGCGAACGTGGCCAATTCAATGCGACGCCTGTTCGACGGGTCCGAAGAAATCCGCAAACGTGTCAATGCCGGCAGCCTGAAAATCATCGGCGCGGTCTATCACATCGCAGGCGGGCAGATCGACTGGCTCGACATCAAGCTGTAGTCAGCCGGGCAGCCCCCCGGAGCATGCTGCATTCGCGGTTGTTGTCCGTCTGAACACATGGGGCCCGATATATTGTGTGACACACCGGATTGACCCAGTGTTTCAGGGACAGGTATGCGCATCTTGATGCTCAACACTGAGAAGGGATTCCGCGGGGGCGAACGGCAAACCCTTTACATGATGCAGGCCCTGCGTGAGCTGAACCTGCAAGTGGAGTTGCTCTGTCGCCGTGACACTCCGGTGGAGCTTGAAGCGCGCGCTGCCGGGCTTCGTGTCTATCCGCTCACGTCACATCTGCTTGTCCCGGCTTTTCTGGCGACCTACGGTAAACGTTTCGACATTATCCACGCGCAAACCGGCCGCACCCAGTCCGTTGCTGTGCTCACCCGCCCCTTCCATCACCGTCCGGTGGTTTATACACGCCGAGTCGATTTTCGCCTCAAACCCGGTTTCAGCCGATGGAAATACCGTCACACCGACGCGATCGTCGCAATCAGTCGTGCGATTGAAGAGATCCTTGCGAACGCCGGTGTGTCCGCATCGGACGTGATTCCCTCTGTGGTGCAGCAGCGTCCTCTGGATGAGGAACGCGCTCACGCCCTGCGTCGCGAACTGCTCGGAGGACGTCGCCGCTTTCTGCCGGGCACCGTCGCCGCACTGGTGCCGCACAAGGATCCGCTGACCATGGTCGAGGCGGTCGCCGCGTTGCGACAGCGACGGGATGACTTTGCATTTGTTCACTTCGGGGACGGTGCCCTTCGTCCACAGGTGGAAGAGGCGATTCGTGAAGCCGGCCTGGAGGGTATCTACCATCTACAGGGACATGTTGAACAGGTAGAGGACTTTTACAGCGTGCTGCACCTGTTTGTGATGAGTTCTCGCGAGGAGGGGCTGGGTTCGGCGGTGCTGGATGCGTTCCAGTATGGGGTGCCGGTGGTTGCAACGAGCGCCGGCGGATTACGTGAGACGGTTGCGGGACGCGGAGTGCTGGTCAATCCGGAACAGCCGGAAGAGCTGAGTCGTGCGATGGACGACCTGCTCAACGATGAAACTCGACGACGCACACTCGCCGACACTGCAAGGCGCGACATACGACACCTCTATCATCCCGACACAGCTGCCCGCCGCTACCATGAGCTGTACCTCGAGCTGCTTGCCCAGAAGGGGTAGCCTTAGCCCGGATATTTCACGAGTTCAAACTGTGTCAGATGTGAGACGCGAAGGAGGAAGCTGTATTACAATACCGCGATTCCTTCGGAACAAAGCAGATGACACAGTTGGGACCGCCCTAAGGGTGAATGAATGAATGGGTTTTTCTCTTTTACGTCTGGGTACAAACCGTCGCCGGGAGGAAGTGACAAATTGGGGAACATCTTCCTGTAAAACCAGTCCTTACCATAGCTCGCTTTCATCATTCATGAAATATTCGGGTTAGTCGCCGACGCCGTAGTGCAGAGCGTTGGCGTGGTAGAGCGGGGCAGGCGTCCCGCCTGTCCGTCGCCGCAGGCGATACTGGTGCAAAGCGTGAACGATTGGTTGCATCTTCACGTGTGCCGGCCGGTATCCGGCTGACTGATGATCCGCCCTGCCCCTCGATTTGTCTGACAAAACGAGTGAGTTCCTTTTCCCAACGCCCCTGGATGCTTGTGCAAGGGCGACCGTTTGAGAAGGACGTCACCGTTATCGGAAACTCCTCGAGTCTCCCTGTGCTCCGTGGTTTTGACTATGACGGTTGTCACCCCTATTTTGGCGGGCCGCGGAAGCGAAAAATCAATGGATTACGGGAGGGGTTGGCGAAGCGGGTTGCAACGAAGTGCTCTCGTGCTTCTCCCGTGGGATTTTTCGCTTGACTCCGCGCCGTCCGATCCCGTATACTCTCGGACGTTTTGAACGAGATCTGAGAACGCCGGGGTGTGAAGGCCGCCGGGAACCCCAGTCCCCAACCTGACGGTGCTTCGCGAGCTTGGCGCAGATATAGACTTTACTTTGGGGACTTCCGTAGCGAACGGGGCCGGGGTGTGTCGTTCGCTATTTGTTTGCCCCGCGCAAATGTTGCGTAAGAAGACTATTTGCGAGGGGCTGATGCTTTTGAACCGACGCGCGTTCGCGTACGACATCGACAACCCTGCGAACGCGCCCTTGTGTTTCCGGGGCGGGAGCATGCAGAAGATGCTTCGCTGGAACGTGACCCCGGGCAGGTTGAAGCCAAACGTTGGAGAGTGTGCATGCCGACCGTGAATCAGCTCGTGCGTGCGGGCCGGAAACGGCAGATCAAGAAGACCAGCGCCCCGGCGTTGCAGAAGTGCCCGCAGCGTCGCGGTGTTTGCACTCGTGTGTATACCACCACCCCGAAGAAGCCGAACTCGGCGCTTCGCAAGGTGGCTCGTGTCCGTTTGAACAACGGGATCGAGGTGACCGCTTACATCCCCGGTGAGGGGCACAACCTGCAGGAGCACTCGATTGTGCTGATTCGCGGCGGTCGTGTGAAGGACCTGCCGGGTGTGCGGTATCACATCATTCGCGGCGCGCTGGACACGGCCGGTGTGGGTGATCGCACCAACGGGCGCAGCAAGTACGGCGCCAAGCGGCCGAAAAAGTAACAGGCGTAGACCGGAACGTTGAATTGATGCGCCGTACCCGCGAGATCGGGACACGGCGAGCAGCAGGAAGCGAACCATGGCGAGACGCAATCGCGCAGACAAGCGGGTGATCGTGCCGGACCCCCACTACCATTCCACGGCTGTGGCAAAGTTTGTCAACAACCTGATGGAGCGGGGCAAGAAATCCGTATCGGAGAAGATTTTCTACGATGCCCTCCGGATCATTGACGGCAAGACCGACGGCAAGGGGCTGGAAACCTTTGAGAAGGCGATGAAGAATGCCCAGCCGATGCTCGAAGTGAAGAGCCGTCGTGTCGGCGGTTCGACCTACCAGGTGCCGGTGGAAGTACGGCAGGACCGTGGTGTGGCGCTGGCGACACGCTGGATCATCGGCTTTGCCCGTGCCCGCGCAGGCAGCAACATGGCGGAAAAGCTGGCGGCCGAGTTCATGGCGGCGGCCAACAACGAAGGTTCAACCATTAAGAAGAAGGACGATACGCACCGTATGGCAGAAGCCAACAAGGCTTTCGCGCACTTCCGGTGGTAGCCGTCCGGCGGCGTGAGCAGGACGTAGGGAGCACGCTGTAAGCGACAGCAGTTGACGATATCGGCGGACCGGGGCGTAGTCCGCTTTGACAGTGGAACGACAGTGGCGAACCAGAAGAAAGGAAAGAACGGCACCTCCTCCACCACGGCCGCATGGCCGCTGGAGCGCGTGCGCAATTTCGGCATCATGGCCCACATCGATGCCGGAAAGACCACCACGACGGAGCGCATCCTTTATTATACGGGTCGGCTCCATCGCATGGGTGAAGTGCACGAAGGCGCGGCGACCACCGACTGGATGGAACAGGAGAAGGAACGGGGCATCACAATTACGTCCGCGTCGATCACAACCCAGTGGGACGACCACCGGTTGACCCTGATCGATACCCCCGGCCACGTCGATTTCACCGCGGAAGTGGAACGCAGCCTCCGTGTGCTGGACGGTGCCGTGGCGCTGTTCTGTGCGGTCGGCGGTGTAGAACCTCAGTCCGAAACCGTGTGGCGGCAGGCGAACAAGTACGGCGTGCCGCGAATTGCCTATATCAACAAGATGGATCGTGTCGGCGCGGACTTCTACCGTGCCGTGGAGATGATCGAGAAGCGCTTAAAAACCCACCCGATCCCGATCCAGATCCCGATGGGCCAGGGC
>WJJA01000553.1 GCA_014729955.1 bacterium | reverse complement strand
ATGGTGACATTTGCCAGGGTCGGCGAGGTACCTTTCATCGAAAGTGCGCCTGTGATGCGCGGGTTGGCGAAATCGTCCACCGAACCGTATTCGATCACGACGTTGCGCAGCACCGAATTGGAACTTGCGTTGTCCAGCATCAACTGCAGCCAGTCGCCCGGTCGGGGATCATCGCTGCCGCTGGTAAAGACGATTGGGTTGTTCGGCGTCCCTTCGGCGGTGATGGTGCCGTATACATCAAACTTGAACGCCTCATTGAACGCAATTCGCGTCCCGGGTCCGATGACAAGTTCGTCGCCTTCCTCCACACGAACATTGCAGGTCACCAGGTACCTGTCGTCGCCGGTGCCTTCATAATTCGAGTCGAGGGTCAGTTTCTCGCCGGTCAGGCGATTGGCGAGGAAGTTGTCCGCCTGGTACAGCGGGAACACACCCACATCCGGGCGGGTACCGTCCGGGTCCGCAGGATCATCCGGATCACCGATGTCGAGCGAGCCTGAGCAGGGATGCAGGTGATAATCCCCTTCTTCAAACGCTTTGAACTCGGGATTCAGATGGACATCACCAACAACGATCTCTTCCATGCCCAGGGGGATATAATCCGGCGACTGGTTGTTCCAGATGTTGTTGTACCGGATATCAAACATGTAGGAGTCGTCCCAGCTGTCAGGAGAGCGTATGCCGGCGTCATCATTTTCCACGATGATGTTGTTGGCGATGACCGGGCTTCCGAACGAGGTCTGTTCGGGCCAGCCCGGCTCGATACGAACGCCGTTGAACGCATTCATGACAATGGTGTTGTATTCGATCACCGGACTCGCATCCGGTCCGACCACCTGCACGCCGTCATATCCGTTCTCGTCGATGATGCATCGGCGCACGGTCGGGCTGCAATTCTGAATCGTGATCGCACCACGGTGAAGAATCTCCGGAAGCGTTACGTCACCGCCTGAACGATCTCGAGTTGTGTCTTCACGGATGTTGTAAATGTTGGCGTTCGAGATGTGGAGGTATTCCAATCTCGAATTGTCGCTTGCTTCGATCAGCCACAGTCCAAGCCAGTCGCTGCGGGACTTGGTCGGCAGACCGGAGCGGATCCGGATCAGATTGGTCGAATCGCCTTCCGCGATGATCGTACCGCGAACCTCGATCTTGTAGAGGATGGTGTCGACCGCAAGGATCTCCACGCCCGGCTCGATGGTCAGGGTCGCACCTTCCGGCACCAGCACATCGCCGGTCAATCCGTACGGGCCCTCCGCGGCGGTCAGGGTGCGTGTGCCGATATCGCCGGACAGTTCCGTTGAATACCCGCTGGGCCCGGCGCCGTTGTCATCTCCGTCGCATGCCGTGGTCCACACGGCAACGGCAACGAGAAGAAGCAGGGTAAGGGTTGTGCGCAAATGCTTCATGACGAATCGATCCCCTTTAGAATTCAAAGCCGACGCGGAACAGAATCTGGCGACCGGCGCCGAAGTTACGCGGGTTCGCGTCGTAGTCGTAGCGGTCGACGAACGGGTTGTACTCGTCGTTGAGCGGATGCACCGCATAGTACGGGCTGCCGGTCTCTTCGTACAGTGTTCTCCAGTTCTGCTTGTCGAAGAGGTTCCGGACCTCGAACCCGACAATCGTGCGGAAACGCTCCGTGATACTGAAGTACTTTTCGAAGCGGACGCTTGTCGTTTCCGTCCAGGGCATGCGCTCGGAGTTGGTCTGAATCAGGTTCGGATCCAGGCCGGTGGTGTATTGGGACGGTGTGTAAGGCCGACCGGAACCGAACTGCCACTGTGTGGTCAGCAACCAGTCATCCACCGGGATACGGAACCCGAACCAGACCGGGAATTCATCCGGACCGTACATCAGCGCCGCATTGGCGGTGATGCGGTGAGTCTCATCCCAGTCCAGCGGATACTCGTCATAATTCACCGGCTGGTTGAGGGAACGACGCACAAATTCTTCGTTGGCGGAAGACGACTTGCCGTACGCGAAGGAGAAGTCGTAGTTCAGGCTGAAGTTCCAGTTGTCGGAGTATTTCTTTTCAAGCTTCACCTCGAAACCACGGGAACGTCCGTAGTCGAGGTTGACATACTGGTAAATCGTGATCCCGCCTTCGTCCTTTCGTACCGTCGAAATCATGTCGTAGATATCGCGGTAGTACCCGGCGATCTGGATGGTAAAGTCCCTTGAAAGCTGGGTGTGCACACCCAACTCGTATGTGACGGTCTTTTCGAACTCGAGGTTGGGGTTGCCGACGGTACCCTCATTGATGTTCGTGGTTGTGGACTTGTAGTAGTAAAGGAACGAGGGACGCTGGTAAAAGTGACCGTAGTTGAAGTACAGCTTGGATTTGGATGTGATCGGGTGGCTGATACCGAGACGCGGGGCGACCTGGTAATTCCACCGTTCGGCTTCGACAGCGCCCGGTTCGTCGCGTTCGGCACGGCGTTTGGATTCGTCCACCACTTCCTGATCGTGAACGACAAAGTCCATACGAAGACCGGCCTGCACGATCAAGCCTTCGAACTCCATCTTGTCCTGCAGATAGACCGCGCCTTCCCAGGGAGCGTAGTCCCAGAAGTCACGCACCGAACCGCGCTCCGGGAACGGCTCGCTCGGATCCACCAGCGCTTCACCTTCATACAACTGGTCCGGACCCTGAATTTCCTGCTGTTCCATGTAGTAGCGCTTCAGCTCGACACCGGTCTTGAATTCGTGGTTTTCATGTACCTGGGACTGGAAGGATGTACGGAACGTGTACTCTTCCGTCTCACGCACCTGCCAGACCGCTGCATTGTCCCACACTCCCGGGTTCAGGAACAGGTCGATGTTGTTCCATTCACCGTTGCCGTTGTAGTCGATGTACTTCTCTTCGCCTTCATCATAGGAGAAGTTGGGCGGGTTGAATTCCGGGTTTTCTTCGTCATGCAGGGTGCGATTGGTCCATGTGCTGTGCAGGTCGTCCCACTGCAGGTAATCGGAATACACCCACTCGGCGCCGTGACGTTCCAGGTTCCAGGTATAGCCGACCGGCATATCGCGGTCGTTGGTGTAGAAGGTGAACAGTTCGTATTCATCGAAGAACCCGTTCGGCGGATCGTACTTCCCGTTCAGGGTCGGTGTACCAAGGCCGCCGCCCAGGCCGAAGAGACGCTCGAGCTGGTTGAATGCGGTGGTGTTGGAGGTCGGGAGATCCCAGAAGGGTTCGCCTTCGTCCCAGGAACCGTTGTACTCGCCTGTGATCGGATCGGGCAGGTCGATGAACGGTTCACCCGTATCGAACCACAGGTCGCCATCCCACCACGGTTCCGGACGATCTTCAGTTTCGTTGTCGATCAGGTCGCGCTGGTCCATCACGCCGTTGCCGTTGGCGTCGTCGTAACCTTCACCGTCATCCTGCCGGCCGTTGCCGTTCAGGTCGGTAAAGGGTTCGCCCTGGTCCCACACGCCGTTGCCGTTAAGATCTTCAAACGGTTCCCAGCGGTCAAAGGCGCCGTTGCCGTTCGCATCCTGGAACCGTTCGCCGTCCCAGCGACCGTTGCCGTTCAGGTCCTGTTCAGCGGTTTGCGGCTCTGCCGGATCCCAGCGACCGTTGCCGTTCAGATCGGTATACTCATCCCACGGATCCCAGACACCTTCGTTGTTCACGCCGGTGACGGGATCGGAACGGTCGGTCCACGGTTCGGCGAAGTCATACACGCCGTTGCCGTTGATATCGATAAAGTCTTCGCCGGCATCCCAGCGGCCGTTCTGGTTCAGGTCTTCATACCCCTCGCCGTTGCCGTCGTAAATGCCGTTGTTGTTCGCATCCACATAGCCGTCAAGGAAGCCGTTGCCGTCCACGTCAATCCCGAGCTCGTCAAGATCGCTGTGGATCACGCCGTCGCCGTCCGCATCCTGGTCCCAACGGCCGTTTTCGTTCACGTCCGTCCCGGACGCAGCGCCCTCTTCAATTTCCGTAACGAGAGTAAACTGGTCCGGATCTTTGCCGCCGGGCTTGACAGACGCATGCAGCATCTGACGACCGAATTCGACGGTCAGCAGGCTCTTGTCGCTGAAGGGCTTGGAAAAATCGATGTTCCATGAGCTGCGGCGATCTTCGGCGATCGGACGACGATCCAGGTTGTAGAGGTAGTCGTAGGCGTAGTTCCCGGAGACTGTGCCGGTGCCGTTCGGGTACAGGTCGTAGACACGGCGCCTTTCCTGGAAGTACGCCGAAAGTCGGTTGCCCTGCCCGAAGGTATACGCCAGCTTCAGGCTCCCGGACCAGTCGTTGTACTGGCGGCGCGGCAGATCGACACCCAACCCCACGTAGTCCTGCGCATCGTAGGATACGCCCAGCGGAGTGTAGGTGTCCGTGATGTCCATGTTGCCGGTCAGGTAGAACGTGATCGGGTTCGGCAGCAGGCTTCCTGTAAAGGGAATCGGACCGCCGAAGGAAGCGTCCACTTTGTCCTGGCCGAAGGAATAGTCGCCGGACGGCGAGTCCGTCGCCCACTCGAAGATCCCGTTGTACTGGTCGGGTGCGCCTTCCGGTGTGGTGATCTGCACCAACCCGGACATGGCCTGCCCGTATTCCGCCGACATGCCGCCGGTGAGAATCTGGATCTCCTGCACGTTCATCGCGCTGAGGTTGATCGGGAGGATTTCACCGGTGATCGGGTCGCGGCTGTCGATGCCGTCCACCATGAAACGTGCTTCCGTTTCACGGCCGCCCCGGATGTGAATCCGGCCCTCCTCGTCCAGCTTGATCCCGGGCATGGTGGCGATCATTTCCGACACATCGTCGGACGCCATCATCGAGAGGTCTTCGCTGGTCACACGCGTCACTTTCGAGGTCACACCCAGTTCAACTTCCGGTTTTTCGAAGATAACCGTAACGACCTCTCCTTCAACCACGCTCGGCTGCAACTTAATCTCGACCGTCGTCGTGACATCGATGTTGATTTCGACATCGGTCAGTTCGTACGTCGCATAGCCGACAGCGCTGGCGCGGACGGTGTACTTGCCGGGCTGAATTGCAACGATCGTAAAGTTGCCGTCCAGGTCCGAGGCAGCCCCGCGCTTGGATCCGACAAGTACCACATTGGCGCCGACCACGGGATCGTCCGTTGTCGCGTCCAGCACCACACCACGGAGTTTACCCGTCTGAGCAAACGCTGAGGTCGGCAGTAAGAAGAGGGATAACATCAAGAGTGTGACCGTGAGCACTGACCACACTCCTACGCGATTTACACGCATAGGAACCTCCATCAACATCGAGCAGTCTGAAAACTCGCCCCTCATGGATCGGATTCGAAAAAACCGCCGCCTGACCTGCAGCGGCCTTTCCGCGTCGGTATCGTTCCGGCGTCATTTTACCGCCGGCGGCCGGACGCGCAAAGAAACCCTGCCGATTTTCGCAAACCCGTCAACTTGGCTTGTAAGCTACAGCCCCGCGTGTTAGCAAAGCAAGCGCGGAGCAAACAATATGCAAACGATCTATCAATGAAATACAGACGACATATAGTGCAATCAGCGATTGTACATGCGATCATCCACGCATTGTTGCATCGGCCGCCGTTCGCACCTCGATGGTCCTCCCTACCCGCAAGATCCGGCACGGCAGCCGTCAATCAACGCCATGTCATCACATGTTTTCGATGATCGCGGACGCATATTCCGACGTCTTCAGCTTGGTCGCGCCTTCCATCAGACGTTCCAGGTCGTACGTCACACGCTTCTGCACGATCGTCTTCTGAATGCCCTGTTCAACCAGGTCCGCCGCTTCCGTCCAGCCCATGTAGTCGAACATCATCTTGCCGGACAGCATCACGGAGGACGGGTTGATCACGTCCTTATCCGCGTACTTCGGCGCGGTGCCGTGTGTCGCTTCGAACAGACCGATATAGTCGCCGATGTTCGCGCCCGCCGCCAGGCCCAACCCGCCGACCAACGCCGCGCCGGCGTCCGAAATGTAGTCGCCGTTCAGGTTCGGCGTCACCACGACCGAGTATTCGTCCGGCCGCGTCTGGATCTGCTGGAACATGCTGTCGGCGATACGGTCCTTGACCACGATACGGCCGTTCGGGTCGCCTGCCGGCTTGCCGCCGCGCAGTTCCGCGAACATGCCCGGCTTGGAAATCGGCGTGACGCCGTCTTCCGCACGGGTTTCGTCCCACAGTTCCGCTTCCGTGATGATGTGGTCGCGGAATTCGTCCACCGCCAGCTCGTAGCCCCAGTCCTTGAACGCGCCTTCGGTGAACTTCATGATGTTGCCCTTGTGCATGAAGGTCACGCTCGGCAGGTTGTTGTCGACCGCCCACTGGATCGCCTTGCGCGCAAGCTGCTTCGTACCAGTCGGGCTGATCGGCTTGATGCCGATGCCGGCATCTTCGCGGATCTGGGTCTTGCCGTACTCTTCACGCAGCAGCTTGATCAGGCGCTTGGCCTCGTCGGACATCGAAGGGAACTCGACGCCGGAGTAAACATCTTCGGTGTTTTCACGGAAGATGATCATATCAACACGGTCCGCGCGCTTCGACGGACTCGGCACACCCTGGTAATACTTCACCGGCCGCACGCACGCGTACAGGTTCAAAACCTGGCGCAGGGTCACGTTCAGGCTGCGGAACCCGCCGCCCACCGGCGTGGTCAACGGTCCCTTGATCGCAACGATGTATTCACGGATCGCGTCGAAGGTTTCCTGCGGCATCCAGGTGTCGTCGCCGTACACGTGAACGGCCTTTTCACCGGCGTACACTTCCATCCAGTGCACCTTGCGCTTGCCGCCGTATGCCTTCTCGACCGCGGCGTCGAAGACGCGGCTGGAAGCCTTCCAAATGTCACGCCCAATTCCGTCGCCTTCGATGAACGGCAAAATCACCTCGTCCGGCACCTGCAAACGGCCGTCGACGACCTGAATCGCTTCACCGGCGGAAGGAATTTGAATTTTGTCGAACTTCGCCATGGTCCTCTTCTCCCTGGTAGTTATGCAATCGTACGTTCATGTCGTTGTCGGGTCATCAGGATTGCGTCCCGGGAGCTTTGTGAACCCACGCACATGGTTGAAACCGCGTTCGGCAGGAATGCAAAAGCAATCGGCAGGCGATGAAAAACCCTTCCCGAGACCGGTGGTTGAAGCCCGGCGCCGTGAAGGGTTTCACCTTATCCATCGGTATCGACCGACGGGATTTCCACCTTTTCGGACGGATTGATACGCGTGTCCCACGCTTTCAATCCAACTCGTTGCCCGTTTCGTTGCAGCATTCATCCATCCGTTGCGGTAAGGACGTTGCCTTTGTTCTTCCGGCTCAACGTCTTTGAATCCCCTTTGGTCATACCGCTTACACTCTAATATAGACGCACGTCCCTACCGGCGCAAGCGGGAGACCCTCCATCGCCGAAAAACGCGGCCTTTTCTTCCCCTATCCAACCGGGAAAAAGCCTTCGACAACAGGGTTCACAGGGGGCAATCCTCATTCCACCTGAACGAACAAAGATAGGCCCTTCTTCAGGACAGCGCCACTCCCCACTCCCGGAGATAGCCGATCATCCTGTCCCAGTGACTGCCCGGCCAATACGCTCGAGCGCAGGTCGGACAGTAACGTAACGCCTCGGGTTTATTGCGATAACGCTCCTGTACCTTGTCCGGCAGCTGATCCAACAGGGTCGGTTCCGGCTTCGTCAGCACTGTATTGCATTCCATGCAGCGGGAAAACGGACGAGCCGTGCGTGCCAGACCGTAACGTGCGATCAACTCCTTCATCTGCTCGATCGGATCTCGTGAACGAAGCAGGCAACCGTGCTGCAGGGAACCGTGCATCAGCAAGTGACGGTCCTGACTGAGCAGAACACGGTCCTCTTTCAGCGCCGTTGCCAGCAACTGCGGATCGCCGGGATCGGGGGTTTCGTAGACCGTGTCGAAGCCCAGCATGCGCAGGTAATGCGCCAGACGTCCGAGGTGTACATCCGCCACGAACAAAACCGGCTCCGGCGGCCGGGTCCACAGAGTCGCGCCGTCTTCGGGCACCAGCGACAGACTCGGCGGGTAGACATCAACACGCTCATCTCGCTCCAGGACTCGTTCCCAGCCGACATCTTCGCCGTTCACCCGAAGCCGTGCGACTTCCACATGAGGGATACCGAAGCCCTCGACAGCGTCCTTGACCGAACGACGCGCCTTGATGTCGATCCGGTGTGCCCTTGCACGGAACGGTTCCGGCACAAGATCGTTGAGGTGACCGTAAAAACGGAATATGACGGAGTAAGCCATGGGCTTTTTCAATTAAGAATTGACAATTACGAATTTAACACACGTGTCTCGTCCTTCTATAGGTTGACTGAAGAGTCAATCTGAAGGGACGGATTCATGAAGTGCCTGGTCCTGCTGCAGGTGGTCTCGTCCTGCCGGGAACTTCAGCTGCTTGCCGGCGAACTTGACGGATCTCTGAACGGGACGAAAACCTTCGAACGGTAAACGTGCCCCCGACAAGCAGCAACAGCACGATTCCATAGTCCGGGACCGGTTCGAATACGAGCAGGTCCAGCAACCACATCAGACCGAACAGAACAGTGACCCATTCGAACCAGGCATGATTCACAAAGACAAGGCACAAAACGATCGCAACGGCCGACAGAACGACCCCCGCAAACCACAGCATGTCGTTGCGCTGCATCATCCTCAATGGAGGCGCGTTTTCTGTATATTGCTTCATTCCGATCAGCATACGCGCCGTTCCATGACATAATGCCCGGTCATCCCGATGTTTTCGGCGATCCGGTCCACCCAACTCGTGACCGAACCGCCGTGTGTTCGTACAATCAGCCTGGTTTTGTTCGCTCCAGGCGCCGATACTACAAACGCGCCCCATGTATCGAGAACATAGTACTCCCCGGGCTTTGACTGCAGAACTTCGAAATTGAAGACGATCGCGCTCTTCGATTCGTCCAGCGATGCCGACACCACTCGTCCCACCGGCATATCGAAACTGTCGGGTTCCCGATCTCCGCCGCGGTACGGGTACCCCAGCGCGGTCTCGAGGATAATATCACGCTATATAGTTTTGCTCCGGCACAGAATGATTCCAGGGCAAACTCAGCTATTCATTCCCTCTTCGGGCGGTCCCAACTGCGTCATCTGCTCTGTTGCGAAGGATTCGCGGTATGGCAATACAGCTTCATTCTTCGCGCCTCACATCTGACGCAGTTTGAACTCGTGAAATATCCGGGCTAGTAACTGAAACACACAAATATCCATTCACTCCACCTGTTTTACCACATCGATCACCGTGCCGTCCACCCACTTGATCGCGGCGATGTCTTTTTCCGTGACTCGCGGCGGCTGCGGTTTGCCGCCGATGAGACGCTCCACCTCCGCTTTCACCTGCTCCAGCGGCACAAGCGGCAGGCCGGTCCCTTTCACTCGGTCGATCAGATCCCGGCGCATAGGGTTAATCGAGATGCCGTATTCGGTGACGATCACATCGATCAGCTCGCCGGGACCGACCAGTGTGGTCACCTCGTCAACGATTACCGGCACACGGTCCCGCATTGCCGGGATCGGCAGGATGGTGCAGCGGCTGAAAAGACAGTTCTGCCAACCGCCGATGCCGTGCAGAAGACGGCCGTCCGAGTGCGTCACCACGTTCGCGTTGAAGTTCAGGTCCACTTCCGTCGCGCCGAGCACCACCGCGTCGACCATCGAAGCGAAGTTGCCCTTGCCGTGGTAGTTGTAGCTCGTGAAGGGGCTGGTGTTGAGGTGACCGGCATTTTCGCGCATCGAGCGCACACCTTCCAGGTCGAAGGTCTGTCCGTCGAGGATAAAATCGGTCAGCCCCTCTTCCAGCATCTCGACCAGGTACTGCGTCGAGCCGCCTCGGATGAAGCGCGCCTTGATGTCTTTTTTGCGCATGAGATCGCGCACATAGATTGCAAATGCCAGGGCGGTCCCGCCCGCGCCGGCCTGGAAAGACCAGCCGTCCTGCAGGATGCCGGCCGCTTCAACAAATCGAGCGGTCAGGTCCGCGATGCGCAAACGGTCGGGCGACTTGGTGATCCGCGTTGTGCCGCTGACAATCTTCTCCGGGTCGCCGACCTTGTCCAGTTCGACCACGTAGTCCACGTTCTGGCCGTTGATCTGCCACGGCACACACGGAAACTCGACCAGGTTGTCGGTCACCACGATCACCTTGTCGGCGTACATCGAGTCTGCAAGCGCGAAACCGAGCAACCCGCAGGCGGAGGGACCGCGGTCGCCGGTGGCATTCCCGAACGCATCGGCCGTGGGAGCGGCGATGATCGCGATATCAATCGGCACCTCGCCGTCCTGGATCGCCTGCCAGCGGCCGCCGTGGCTGCGCAGCACGCCCAGGCCCCGCATCTTCCCGAGACTCGCATAGTCGCCGAGCGGGCCGTTCATTGAGCCTTCGATATGGTGGATGGTGCCGTCCTCGAGACGGTCGATCAGCGGCGCATGGCAGGGAAACGACGCCGACGGGAACCACATCAGGTCACGCGCGCCGATCTCCTTTGCGGCATCGAACACCTGGTTCATCACAAGGTCGCCGTTGCGGAAATGGTGGTGGTTGGAGATGGTCATGCCGTCGCGCAACCCGCACTTCTCCAACGCCTCACGGATCGACCCGACTCGTTTGTCGCCGTCGGCGGGATAGTCGGCGCAGGAACGGATCGGCGGTGCAGCTTTGCGTCCCTCCGGACGGTATTTCCCTACCCCACGAAACGGGACCTGTGCTTTGCCGTTAACTTCGGTCGGAACCTTGCGCCCCGCCGCGTTGGTCTCATACTGCGACGCCATGATCTGTATCTCCGTTAAACCTGAGCGTGAAGCGGTCCACTATCGAGGGGAAGATAAGGAAATCATGCGCGGGAAATAGAGGACTGTCGCCTGTTCGAGTCCTCGGGGATACAGCGCGAATGTTACGACCGGCGAAGAGCCGGATGGTCTCTGTCGAAAAACGGGGGACAGTCGTCCCCCGTTGAGATGATGAGCACAACGATAAACTGCCGGCCGTCAGGACGCGATCACCTTTTTCAAATGCGCAAAGTTGATCTTGCCGGCCCACTCACGCATTTCTTCCCTGGAAGACAGGCCGTTGCAGTCGATCGTCACCAGCACACGGTTGTCGATCACGAACTGCAGCTTTCCATGCTCCCCGTCCCATTCTTCGGCCGCTTTGCAGCCTTCCACGGTCACCGCCCGACCGCTGCCGTACATTGGATTGTTGATCAGCATCATCACCGTGGACAGCATCGGCGAATCGGACATGAGACCGATGGTGACCGAGCGGTAAAGGTAGTCTTCGCCTGACTCATCGTTGAACATGTATTGCACCTGCACGCTGACACCGCCTCCGATCCGTCCCATATTGTCCTGTGTCAGCCCGTCGGTCTCCCAGCCTGCCGTCGCTGCGGGCAGCGCTTCGGAATAAAGATCCGCCAACCTGTCATGAATCTGGCTTACGGCAAAGAGAAGCTCCTGGTTCGCCTGGGCCAACCGTCCTTCGTTGTAATACTGTTTGCCGCGATCGATTCACATCGTCCGCACTAACCCGAATATTTCACGAGTTCAAAGTGCGTCAGATGCGAGGCGCGAAGGATGAAGCTGTATGGCAATACCGCGAATCCTTCGGAACAAAGCAGATGACGCGCCTGGGACCTACCGAAGGGTGAATGAATAAATGGGTTTTTCTCTTTTACGTCTGGGTACAAACCGTCGCCGGGAGGAAGTGACAAATTGGGGAACATCTTTCTGTAAAACCAGTCCTTACCATAGCTCGCTTTCATCATTCATGAAATATTCGGGCTAACCACAGAAGTTGTCACCGCGCACCACAGCACGGCGCATGTCAGTAGACGTACCATACGCCACCGTCCTCCCGAAACTGCCGTTGATAGAAGAAGTGGACCAGACACGGTCCGTTTGAGGTAAGCTCGTTGCCCGGCTTGGAAAAGGCAGGCTGTACGCCGGATCAACCGATCTTCAAGGCGAAATGTAAGATGGATTGCTGTCGGATTTCAACGGAACTGTTGTCGACGCATCCTGATCGTCCGCAGGTGATGAGCTGTGACTTTGACTCCGCTGTAAAACTCATCAGCGCATCCAGGCGGGAGCTCAACTTTCCGGTGAGCTCTGCCGATGAGAGGGATATGAAGCGAACCCTTCACATAGCCCGTCCACGTGCCTGTCGGCGTGCTGGTCTTGCTCTGCTCCCGGCGTTTTGGATCGTCGTAGCGTTCCTGCTGCTGAACGGCTGCGCGATGCAGATGCCGGAGCCGGCGCAATCGTATGTGCAGGAGGATTACTCCCGGCGTATCGACCGTGTCTTCGTGGTGATGCACTTTCCCATGCGCGGCGACGAGGCGCAGACAGTGAGTTATCTCGAGGAAGACCTGCGCCGGCGCTTCCTGCAGAACCAGCTGAACTTTGAAATCGTGGTGGACGATCAAACCCTCAGCGGCGAGGAGATCGGACGGCGCCTGGAGAACTTCCGCCCGGATTATGTATTGACCATCCGTCGCACGGAGACGTACGCTCTGGATGCACGCCTCAACGATCAACAGGAAGATGTGATGGTCTGGCACACGACTATCCGTCATGATCTCAACCGGAACACCGTCGAGCTGGCCGGCGACATCGGACGTACCCTCTTCCTCACCATGAAGCATGACGGTCTCCTCTAGAGGGGGATGGCCGATGCGACCCTCTAATGCCTTCAGAAGCACTGCGACACGCTACCGTTTGACTGTCCTGCTCGCCACGCTGCTGTTCGCGCCGTTCGCCCTGTTGAGTCAACAACCGGCCGACACCGCTCGTATGATCGATACGGCAACCGTGACGCAAACCGACCCGGAGACCGCAACCTCCGTTGAGCTGGAAGCGGACAGGACCGTTTCCATCGTGCTGCACACTCCCGGTGACTCGATCCACCGGAACCTTTCCGCCCTGCTCGAAGACTATCGCACCCTCGTCCAGGCGGGCGACCTGTCCGGCTTGCGCGAGATGTTCCGCGACAGCGCCCTGATTGTGGTCGGGCATGTTTCACGCACCGGCGGGTCACGTCCGACCGAATCCTACGCCACCTGGGGCAGCTATCGTCGACCGACCGTGGAAGTCACAACCGAACGGAAAAACCCGCAACTCTACCTGGAACGCCTCGGCGAAATCCTGGACGCTGCAAAGGATCTCTCGGTCCGTTTCGATTCGATTCGTGTGATGAGCTTTCCGTTGTACCCGGATTGGTTCGGTGCGACGGTGTACCAACATTGGAACAGCGATTTCTACGACGACAACGGTTGGTTGTTCGTGCTGTTCGAAACCGGTTCATGGAGCGACGCAAAGATCGTGGTACGCGCCTGGCAGTCGGTGCCGTTCAAACAGAATCAGATCCTCGGCTTCCTCGATCAGTACGCACAAATCGCCGCGAGTCTTCCACCCGAGGAGAAACCGGTCGCTCCGCCGGCGGCAGGCGACGAACGCTGGTTCCCGCTGCATATCGGCAGCGACAGCATCGATCCCGTCGATTCCTTGCTGATGGTGTTCATCGAACCCGGAACGTTTACCCTCGGCGCCGATGGGGACGATCGGGACGCGCAGAATGACGAGTTCCCGGCGGTGAACGTGCGAATCGAGCAGCCGTTCTGGATCGGCAAGTATGAACTGACCCAGCGGCAGTGGCGTGCAGTGACCGGGATGAATCCATCCGTGCAAAAGGGTGATTCCCTTCCGGTGACAAATATCTCCTGGTTCGACATGGACAACCTCTTGCTCGACCTTCTGCATACGAGCGTCGATACACTGTGGCGTCTGCCGTCCGAACGAGAATGGGAGTACGCCTGCCGCGCCGGGTTGCAGACACCGTTCTCGTGGGGCAGGGATGAAGAGTACCGGAATGCGTCCGCGTACGGCTGGTACGGCGCGAACAGCGACAGCAGTGTGCACCCGGTCGGGAAGAAACTGCCGAATGCGTGGGGCTTGTTCGACATGCACGGCAACGTCTACGAGTGGTGCGCGGATGAATGGTCGCTCCGGCATGACACCACGCTTACGACGCATGAGGCGTGGGCCGATACAAGCAGCAGTCCGTTCCGTGTAACACGCGGCGGCGACTGGAGCATGCCGGCGCGCTTCATGCGCAGTTCCAATCGGGCCCGACAATATGCCGACCGCCGGTCGCCGTTTATCGGCGTACGATTGGCGAGAACGGTCGAACCGGACACTACAGCGACACCCCTCGCGGGCAAGGGGCAGGAAGAGGAAGGCGAAGAGACCGCGCTGCGAGATTAGTCCTCGCCTCCCGGCAGGGAATCATCGGCAGCAGGATTGTCTTTTTCTTCACGGTGCAGGCTCAGGATCTTCATGCCCGCTGCGTAATCCACCGCTTTGATATCTTCGATTTCCAGCAATTTGTCGACGAGGTCGCGCATTCGCGCGATTTGCCGCCCGATGGTATCACAGGCCTTTTCTTGCGCAACGACCTGCTTCCCTCGAAATTGCATCAGGTCCAGGTTGCCCTGCATGATGGCCAGAGGATTGTTGAACTCATGGGCAATCGTCGCCGCCATGGAGGTGGCGACCTCGAGCTTGTCCGCCTTCGCCTGCAGCTCTTCCGCGCGCTGTTCTTCCGTGATATCGAACAGGATACCGTCAAACTCCATACCCCGGTCGGAATGCACCATCAATTTGGCCACACCCTGCCACCAGCGAACCTCGCCGTCCGGCCGCACCAACCGCCCCTTGTACTGCCAGTCCTCACCGTGTTCGAGCGCGTGTGCAAGAGCTTCGCGCCATCCTTCAAGATCCTCCGGATGGACCCGAAACAGCGTCCAGTCTTCGACCAGCTCTTCCGGTTCCACACCCAGCAGTTCACGGCTGCCGACACTGACCCAGGAGAAACCGCGCCTGCCGGCCGCTGTCTGGTACCCGCGAAACACCATCCCGGGGACATTGTTGGCGAGGGTCCGAAATCTCTCCTCGCTGATCGCCAGTTC
The DNA here is from genome assembly GCA_014729955.1 of bacterium. Classification (GTDB taxonomy): domain Bacteria; phylum Electryoneota; class Electryoneia; order Electryoneales; family Electryoneaceae; genus WJJA01. The sequence continues at coordinate 1,651 of WJJA01000553.1, read as the reverse complement.
TTCAACCGCACGGCGACGGTTTTCCCGTGCCTGATGGAGAAAAGCATACAATACGGTCAGCCCGAGCAACAGCAGCACACCAATCCAGAGTTGGTTATAAAGGTCGTTCCAGGCGCCTGCATACAGCTCCCGTTGCGGCACAAACGCGACGAGCGACCATAACGGGCGGCTGTTTTCACCGGCGAACATCCCTTCGTGTATGGTGTGCCATCGACCGTAAGGAGCAGACATGATCTCGTCTGATGTGACGGCATGGGTGACAAACAGACCCTTTTCCGTGAGCTGTGTGATGGAAGGATTGTGCTGCAGCCGTTCCCACAGTTCCGGAAAGACATCAACCATGGTGTGGTCGTCACGACCGAACATGAAGCCCCACTCAAGGGTATCCTCAGGCGCCTCCAGGAAATAGCCTTCCCGGTTGACGAAGTACAGCCGCCCCCCTGTCGTCCAGGCGGAGGGCTCAAAATCGCGCAGCAGGCGATGGCCTTTCACATTCAAAAGCACTGCGCCTGCGAAGCGATTTTGTCGATCAAAAAGCGGAATCCCCACACGAAACACCGGTATGTGGGGTTCCTTGATCTCGCCCTGTTCCATGTTCAAGTCGATGCGTGACAGGTAAATCTGGTGGGATCGCAACGACTTCAATCGATTGTAGTAGTACCGATCCGACTTGTCCTGCAGCTCGTTCGCGGGAACAGCGACCACACGGTTGTCGATGTTGTTGAAGCGGATACGCTCCATACCGTCCGCATCGACCAGGCGGATGTGATGATACAGGTCGACATGAGTGTGAAAGAAGGCTTCGAGAGCTTGTGCGATTTCCGGATAGTGCACCGTCGATCGCGATCGGCTATACTCCCGGACGCTCGGCAGACGGGCCAGAAACATTGCATCTCCCTCGATTTCATCCAGCTTGGCCTTGTAAGAGCGTTCGAGGGCGGAAAGATTCTGTTCTACACGGACCGTATAGAGATCGAGGTCACGGCGGTATTTCGAGTGAAAGAGGAAGCCGTACACCGCTGCAATGACAACGGCGGACAAAAGAATTGCGATCGTGAGTCGAGCGTTCATGCGAATAGCCGCTACCAAGTCCGTCTGAACACATTACAAGAGGATTGGTCCCGCTGGTGCCGTTGACAATCCATTTCGAGTGTCGGGTCACACCTCGCTGACGCGGGCCAAGGCCCGACACAACTTCCGACATAGCTCCAACATGGTTCCGGCAGGTTTTGCACACGGTTGTATCGTGCGTGCGACCTGACGGCTCAACGAGCCGGCTGGATAGATTTCAGCACAAGGCAGATACCTCGCAAAAGGAGGCTCATTGTATGGTACTATCCGGATTATCTATATACAACAGGTAATCTGATTGTAATACGTATATATCGGTCCGACCTTCCTGCCGACTGCCGGAACATTCACATGCGGGGAGCAAGCCGGAGCCGGGAAACCGAGAGCACTTGACTCGCTGTTCTTTCTTCGTATATTTATGGGCTATCCGGCATTTGCGTCCCCCTGACGGGGGCGCTTGTTTTTACGCCCGGAGAGTGAACGTGTGAGGGCGCGTGTTAACAACGCATCCTCGCTTGCTCACCTGCAGGGTTAGAGTCGCAGGAGACCGGCAGCGACGGGTGGGAACGCAGGCCGATGT
>WJJA01000552.1 GCA_014729955.1 bacterium | reverse complement strand
GGATTCGCGGTATTGCCATACAGCTTCATCCTTCGCGCCTCACATCTGACACAGTTTGAACTCGTGAAATATGCGGGCTAGATTCGGGCTTTCAAGACCTCGCCTTTGCCTTCGGTGCGCTCGATCTTGTCTTCACGAGCCAGCCAGCCGATAGCCCGTTCCACTTCGGATCCGCTGATGTTTTTGCTTTCCTTCAGATTCTTCTTCAGTTTTGCAACGGTTGTCGGGCCGTTTTCATCCAGAAAACGCCAGACATCACCGGCTGTACTTCCAATATTACTCAGCATAGCACCTGCCTCCCTGAAGCCAATGGTAAGTTCAAACAAGATCGTGCGGAGCGTTTCTGATCCTACTGCGTGAAAATGGGTTTCTGATGAGCTTGGGACGTCTCTGACATGAATTAGGGTACCCGAAAATACGGCATCTTCCGGCCTTCCTTCCATGGTATTCGACTGAATCGGTCTCGAGAGTTGGACAATTTTCGTGCGGGGAGACAGAGCACACGATCTGCCGAGGGATTGCATCCAAGCGGGGAAGGGCTTACTTTTACAGGCCGTCAAGGGGCAGTAGCTCAGTTTGGTTAGAGTGCCGGCCTGTCACGCCGGAGGTCGCGAGTTCGAGTCTCGTCTGCCCCGCTGCAACGCTTCCTGGTGGGAAGCGTTTTTCTCTCTTTCATGCAATCGTCCTGCCGGCTGCCTTCCGCTGATCATCGTGGCATTCCACAGCCTTTCTTTCCCCTTTCAGTAGCGTCGCAATCCCATAATTTATTTAGAATTGTCATGAAGAAGTTAGGAGAGCTTGGGAGAGCAGCCTTAAAGGCAGGGTTGACTCCGGTGATGGAGCGTTCTGAGATTGCACTTCGGTCGGTCGGGAGTGTCCCGCATAATGACGCTCCAGTCCAAGGCAGAGTAGAAAGGATTGCGGCATGACTACTTATACTTCGCAGGCGTGCCTGCAGCGGGAAGCGCAGTTTGGAGCCCACAATTACCACCCCCTGCCGATTGTGATCGCGAAGGGCCAGGGCGTTTGGGTCTGGGACCCTGAAGGCAACAAGTACATGGACTGTCTGGCGGCGTACAGCGCCCTGAACCAGGGCTACAACCATCCGAAAATTATGGAAGCGGCCCGTGAGCAGCTGGAGACGGGCGTCACGCTTACCAGTCGTGCATTCTATAACACCCGTCTTGGTGAATTCCTCGAGCTGGTCAGTGAAGTCACCGGGCATGACCGTGTCTTGCCGATGAACACCGGCGCTGAAGCGGTGGAATCCGCCATCAAGGTCGCCCGCCGTTGGGGGTACCAGAAGAAAGGTGTCGAAGAAGGCAGCGCCGAGATCATCGTCTTCGACGGCAACTTCCACGGGCGTACCACAACCATCGTCGGGTTTTCCTCTGACGAGGACTACAAGGTCGGATTCGGTCCGTTTACTCCCGGATTTAAGAACGTCGAGTACGGCAACATCGACGCGTTCAAAAAGGCGATCACGCCGAATACCGTCGCGCTTCTGATCGAGCCGATCCAGGCGGAAGGCGGGATCCTGATTCCGCCGGACGGGTATCTGAAGCAGCTGAAGCAGATATGCGAGGAGGAGAACATCCTCTTCATGGCCGATGAAATCCAGACTGGCCTTGGTCGGACCGGCAAAATGTTCGCTGTGGATCATGAGGACGTCAAGCCGGATGTATTCATGCTCGCAAAGGCAATCAGCGGCGGTTTCATGCCGGTCAGTGTCGTCACGGCCGATGCTGGCGTTTTGGATGTGCTTGACCCGGGATCGCACGGCAGCACCTACGGCGGCAATCCGCTCGGATCGGCCGTCGCATCGGCTGCGCTTCGGGTTTTGATCGATGATAAGCTGCCGGAACGTGCAACGGAATTGGGCGAGTATTTCATGGAGCGACTCCGCGCCATGAACAGCCCTCACGTGAAAGAGATCCGCGGTCGCGGCCTGCTTGTAGGGGTGGAAATCAGGGAAGAAAGCGGAAAGGCTCGTCCTTTCTGTGAAGCGTTGAAAGATCGTGGTATCCTCGCGAAGGAAACGCACGAGAGCGTAATCCGGTTCGCACCCCCTCTCGTCATCAGCAAGGATGAACTGGATTGGGCCCTGGAACAGATCTCTGAGGTTCTCGCGGCAGAAAAAGTGCCGGCCTGATCACGTAGAGGTTCGATCACGTTTTTGCGCGGGCGCTACTTGGGAGTAGCGCCCGTTGTTGTTGGTAGATTATCTTACGTTCCTTGGAATTTTTGGATTGTGGAAAGGAGCTTCTCATGAAGCGCGTTCATACCGTGCAGGTGGTCCCCAAGTTGCCGGAAAAGCTCGCCCACCTTCGAGAGATCGCCATGGATATGCACTGGTCATGGCATCCGGATGCGATTGATCTGTTTCGACGTCTGGATCAGGATTTATGGCGTGCTGTTGATCAGAACCCGGTGCTCATGCTGGCACGCCTTTCCCAGTCGCGGCTTGACAAAGCGGCACGTGACGGAGGTTTCCTGAGCCACTTGGAACGTGTCTGGCTTGATTTTGAAGTCTATCGTTCTGAGCAGACATGGTACAACAGCATGTACCCTGACATGGAAAACCTCCATGTCGCTTACTTTTCTGCCGAATTCGGCCTGCATGAATCGCTTCCGATTTATTCCGGCGGTCTGGGAATCCTCTCGGGAGATCATCTGAAAGCAGCCAGCGATCTCGGTGTGCCGTTAACCGGCATCGGTCTGATGTACCAGAAAGGGTATTTTCGGCAGTATTTAAACGCGGATGGCTGGCAGCAGGAAAAGTATCCTGAAATTGACGTCTTTCATTCTCCGATGAAGCTGGTCATGACTGAGGACGGCTCGCCGCTCGAGGTAACGGTACGTGTTGGATCCCGCGAGGTGGCACTTCATGTCTGGCGGGTGAAAATCGGCCGGATTAACCTTTACTTGCTCGACAGCAATGTACTGAACAATCATTATGACGATCGTCGGATCACGGAAATCCTTTACGGGGGGGACTCGGAAACAAGGATTCGCCAGGAAATCGTACTGGGTATCGGCGGTATTCATGCCCTTGAAGCGATGGGGATTAAAGCGAATGTATTTCATATGAATGAAGGTCACAGTGCCTTCATGGCACTGGAACGCATTCGGCGCATTATGAGCGATCACAGCCTCTCTTTTGAAGAGGCCCGTGAAGCAGCCATTGTTTCACACGGGTTTACCACACACACACCCGTACCCGCCGGAATCGACAAATTCAGCCAGGATCTGATGGAGAAGTATTTCGGTGATTACTGGCCTAGTCTCGGGCTGGACCGGGACAGTTTCATGCGTCTCGGAGGCGTCATTGCCGGCGACAAGCAGACGACGTTCAATATGGCGATAATGGCAATCGGCCTTTCGACGTACGTGAACGGTGTCAGCAACCTTCATGCGCAGGTGAGCCGGCAGATGTGGCATCAGCTTTGGCCTATGG
>WJJA01000551.1 GCA_014729955.1 bacterium | reverse complement strand
TCAACGGTAAGGATGGTAACCAGTCCGTCCGCCTTCTGCAATGCGATCTCGACCGACTCAGCAACACGATTGCGGGATTTTTCATTTACGACAAGCCGGTCGACATCGATTTCGATCGTGTGCTTCTGCTGTTTGTTCAGTTCCGGTACATCCTGAATCTCGTAGATCTCCCCATCCACGCGAACCCGAGAAAAGCCATCACGCTCGATTTCCTTGAAGAGTTTCCTGTACTCCCCCTTCCGGCCGCGTACGACCGGCGCTAGAACACGAAATTTGGTCCCCTCATCCATTTTAAGGACCGCGTCCGTGATTTGCTGAACGGTCTGCCTTTCGATCCTTCGCCGGCAACGAGGGCAGTGCATCTCACCAATGCGAGCATACAGAAGCCTGAGGTAGTCATAAATTTCGGTGACCGTTCCAACCGTCGAACGCGGATTCCGGCTGGTCGCTTTCTGTTCGATGCTGATCGCCGGACTTAACCCTTCGATGATATCGACGTCAGGCTTTTCCATCAAGCCGAGAAACTGTCGTGCATAGGCCGAAAGCGACTCCACATAGCGACGTTGCCCTTCCGCATAAAGGGTATCGAATGCCAGCGATGATTTTCCACTGCCCGAAAGACCGGTAACCACACATATACGGTTTCTCGGCAGCTCAACATGAATGTTTTTCAGGTTATGTTCACGTGCACCCTGGATACGAATTTCATCCGGTTCGTGGGGAGCCATGCCTTGTATCCTCAATAATTTCAATTGGTCGGGAAATCGGAAATGAATCAGGGATCGACAATATAAGGCGTTGATTGGATTCGTGCAGGTTTTCCGTCTCACGCCTGGTGAGCAGCGGAGCAAATGTTCAGTTGTCCCGTTTCTTGCTCCTCGTCGTCACGATGGATTCAATGGAGGGTTTCCATATGAGAGACCAACCAAATCTTTCTAACACCCTCGAATGATCGTTTCACGAGCTGCGGGTTTTCAGGTTGCCCTTCGGTGGCGAACAATTAATTAAAACGGTGATATGTGATAGCAAAATTAGTACTTAGATGGAATACAAATGACCTTCGTTCCGCCGTCACAGCTTCCGGAATTGTATTGTTCCACTTGCGCTATACTTAAAGTGTCACTTTCAATCAATCAGGCGAGAGATGCAAGTTTGTATCTGCCTCAGATTTCCCGCCGATTGTGCCGATAAAGGAACTAGAAGGTCTGAGCGCAAACGAGTTGTGATGGGTTTCCCTGCGCCTTCCTGTCACGGCAAGTTTGGAGGAGCGGTTTCAGTTCGAAACCGTTCAAGGGTCGGGATACCAAGTCCCGACCCTTGCTCTTTCGCATAACACAGAGCTCCTTCAATCCCGGTTACGTACCGGATAGAGAGGGATTTGCTGCTGCAGTAAACCGGTAACGTGTTCGCCGTCCAAAGTCGCCGGAGTGTACCGGAGCGCCCAAAGCGCCTGCCGGAACACATCTTCGAAACCCCAGTCCACCGGGTTCATCCCCACAAGCTGCACATCGAGAGGTACCCCATCCTGGGAAACGACAACTTCCACGCGGACTCGAGCGCCGATCCCTCGAATCATCGCTTCATCAGGATAGAGGTCATATGCATGGATGTATTCATGGACCGCTAATTTGTCCGTCTCCCAGTCAGGGGGGATGTAATCGGCGGGGATTTCTGAGGTTGAACCAAACACCCATCGCCTGGGAAACAGGTGTTGAAGCATATCTAACGCTGTGCGCCCCGAAGATTCGCGCGTTCGCTTGTACTCCCACGTGTCCAGCAATGCACCGAATAGTACCGGTCCGTCAGAAGTTGCCAGCCATTCGCTTAGCAGCACAAGATCCGCACCAAAACGCTCTGCTTGTTGATAGGCTTCTGCTTCACGTGATGTATCAAATCGCAGGGTATCGCGATACCATACTACGAGAAGAGAATCTGCCGGAATGACAGAGATGTTCACCACGGATTGCTGAAGCACGAACTGAAGCTCATCCCACGGCTCAATACCTTCGTTCGGGTATGCTTCCACCGCAGGCGGGAGAACAAGCAATCGATCGTCAATGGCATGCGCAGACCTGGCGCTGACAAGAGACAGCAGAAGGACTGGAAGCGTCCATCGATACAGCCGGGAGATAGTTACGATCATGAGGCTTTTCTAGGAAGATTTCCACGACGCGGAACGTTTTTCCAGAAATGCGCCGATTCCCTCCTGCCCTTCCGTTGATGCGCGCAGATCGGCAATCAACTCGGCCGTCCAGGGGCGCACTTCATCGGCCGGATCTTCACTGATCCGCTGAATCAGCCGTTTGCAGGCATCCAGCGCTTCCGGGCCGCCCTGCACTAGTTCCGCCAGGACGGCATTGACGGCATTGTCCAGGTCACCCAGAACTGTGGTTTTCTGGATCAGGCCGATTCGTTGCGCCTCCTCCGCGTGAAAACGATGGGCGGTCAGCATATAATACCGTGCCGCGCTTTCACCGATCTTACGGACCACGTAAGGGCCGATCACCGCCGGAACCAGCCCAAGGCGGACCTCACTGAATGCGAAGAACGAATGCTGTGAAGCGACGGCGATATCACAAGCAGCCACAAGTCCGACACCGCCCCCGATAGCAGGTCCGTGAATCCTTGCAACGACCGGTTTCGGGAAACGATAGATCAGGTGCAGCAGATCGGCGAGTTTGTCCGCATCCTTGATGTTTTCCTCGCGCCCTGCATCCTTGATCGATTTCATGTATTCCAGATCCGCACCCGCACTGAATGCTGATCCTTCCCCGGAAAGCAGAACAGCACGACTGTCGTGCTGTTCAAACGCTTCAAATGCCTGCGTTAAATCTTCCACCATCTGTGTATTAAAGGCATTCCTGCGATCCGGACGGTTCATCCAGATATGAGCCACGCTGTCACGCACATGGGTTTTCACGGTGTCGAACTGCAAAAGTCCCCCTGTGTGTTTCCGGTTCTACTGCTCGCTGTAAGTCGGGATATAGACTGTTGCACGCAAAGCGAATACCAACCCGCCGGCATCGAATTCCGTATCTGTCCCGCCGACCGTATCCCAGAAGTTGGCACCATTCGGGTCAAACCGGCCGATATCCACCAGGTAGGCATACCGGCTGCGCCAGGCTTCGCTGCCGGAAAAACCCGCTTCGCTGAACGCATACTCGACTTCAAAGCCGATCTGCAGGCTCTCAACAACTTCGTACTGGATGCCGACAAATGGACCAAGATAGAGGCCGTCGCCGCCGAATCGGTCGAAAATCCCTGCATAACCTCGATCCACGGTCATACTGTTGATCCCGCCTCCAAAACCGATCGGAAAGCTGAAGTGACCCATCTTGAAATAGGTGTACAGGCGTGCAACCAGCTCAGAGCTGCTCCAATAAAGATTTCGCTGGGCTTCTGAGGTCAGGATCGCATCTTCACGCTTGCCGGTACGGTAGATGAACTCCATTCCGATGTACTTCATCCGAACACCGAAACCGCCGCCATAGCGAACCATGGGGCCGCCGAAGACTAGCGAATAATCATCATCGAGGGGTTCGTGACCCCCAACGTAACCGATCAAATAAGGCGAAAACCGGTCTTCCTCTTCTTCACTCACCATTGATACGACCCGCCCCGAGCCCTGTGCAAAAGTTGTCGAAACGACCACCAGCACTGCCAGGCAGGTGAAGAGAAAACCCTTCCCTCTTCCATCCATCCAAACGTTGCGCCGGAGTTCCATGTCCCAGCCTCCATCCAAAACGTCTACCGGCTCATACTGCAGACTATCCACATCCCGTACACTCTAATTAAGCACGTTTTTCTCCCAAAACCAAAAGATGCACCCCGATCCCCGGCATACACACGGAGATCGGGCGGGGTCCCGGTAGTCTACATGCGGAAGATTCCCATTTCCATGTCGGGAATCATCTTGTTCAGACTCATTTCTATCGAAAGGGCCAATGCCGTGCGGGTGTCTTTGAGCGTGAGGATGCCGTCATCCCAAATGCGTGCGGTCGCATAGAAAGGATGGCCCTCTTCTTCGTACTTCTCCAGGGTCGGTCTGCGAAACTCCTGCAGCTCCTCCTCCGTCATGGGATCCTTTCCGCCGGCCTGCAGCTGGTCCTGCCTCACCGTTGCGAGAACATCCGCAGCCTGCTCTCCTCCCATCACTGAAATGCGCGCGTTCGGCCACATCCACATCAGACGCGGGAAATATCCCCTCCCGCACATCGCGTAATTGCCGGCACCGTACGAACCGCCGACCACCACGGTGAATTTAGGTACATCGGCGTTTGCCACCGCATGGACCATCTTGGCACCGTCGGATGCGATCGCGCCATGCTCATACTCCACTCCCACGATGAAGCCGGTGATATTCTGCAGGAATATCAGCGGGATACGGCGCTTGGCGCACAAGGTGACAAAATGTGCACCCTTCTTCGAGCTTTCGCTGAAAAGCACCCCGTTGTTGCCGATGATTCCGACCGGATACCCCATCAGACGTGCGAAGCCGGTGACCAACGTGGTTCCGTATCGAGGTTTGAATTCATGAAAACGCGAGCCGTCCACCAGTCTGGCAATCAGTTCGCGCACGTCATACGGCTTCTTCAATTCGGCCGGTACAACTCCGTACAGCTCGTCCGGATCGTAGTACGGATCCTCCGGGGCATCACGTTGCAGGTCGAACTTTTCTCGATGACCCAGGTTCTGGACAATGTTTCGAACAATCTTCAAGGCGTGTGCATCATCTTCCGCGAGGTGGTCGGATACTCCTGAGATGCGAGTGTGAACGTCCCCCCCGCCCAGCTCTTCGGGAGTCGTATCCACGCCGGTCGCGGCCTTCACCAGCGGAGGTCCGCCGATAAAAATGGTCCCCTGCTCT
>WJJA01000550.1 GCA_014729955.1 bacterium | reverse complement strand
GTTCCGCATCTATTGCCTATCCTCAAAAGACGATTGGCTCCATGTACTGAAAACAATCTCGCGAACGATCTCTCGGCCGGCCGTTTCATTCAAGTTTTCCATCAGGCGCTTGCGCATGTAAAACAATTGATGACGCCAGGGACCCTCCGGAACATGCAAATACAACGTGCCTCGTTCGATTTTTTCTACCGATACATGTCGGTTCAGGGGTTCTCCGATGATTTCATGGAAATGCTGCAGCAGATCGGCTTCCCGAAATCGACGGGAACCTGCGACCTTTTCAATCCATTCTTCTATCGCTGTGTCAATACGAACAATCTTTTTGCCCGGCTCGGCATCTTTCTGCGCCTTTCGCTTTTTCTCCACGTAGCGCCGTTCATCAGAATACGCTTCCCACGGCGTTTTGGACTCTTCTTCCATCAATTCAGTCGAACCGGCATGATCAGCATCAGGAAATCTTCTCCTTCACGAGGTTCCGTCGGGCGTACAATTCCCGCGGCAGTGGTACTGCCCAGTTCGAACAGTACCTCATCCGTTTCAATCTGCTTCAACAATTCAAGCACATACGCCGAATTGTAACCGATCTGCTTGTCTTCGCCGGTATAGGTCGCCGGCAACGATTCTTTGCCTTTGCCGCCCAGTTCAACATCCTCCGCCTGAATAATCAATTGATCCCGTTCCAGGTGAAAGACAACCTGCCGACTGATCGGATTGGCAAAGATCTGGGTACGCTTCACCACACGTGCCAACTGATCCGCACTGACAATCAAACGATCCGAATTGTCCTTTGGAATCACATTTTCATAATGTGGGTATTTCCCCTCTATTAAACGGCTGTAAAGGGTTGCATGTTTCATCTTCGCCATGAGCTGGTTGCTGCCGACAATCAGCTTCACATCTTCATCACCGATAATGTTCTTCCGAACCATCTCCAGAGCTTTCACCGGAACAATTAATTCGCGCGGTTCACCGCTGTATGTGAAATGGCTGTCAATGATACGTACAAGACGGTGACCATCCGTGGAAACCGCACGCAATTCACCAGGACGCAGTTGCAGGAATACACCGGTCAGCGCGGGACGCAGTTCGTCACGCGATACCGCAAAGGATGTGCGCTGTACCAGGCGATCAAAGGTCTCCGCAGGAATGCTGAACTCAATTGCACCTTCAAATTCCGGTAGAGAGGGGAAGTCTTCCGACGAAATGCCGGGCAGCTGATATGATCCTTCTCCTGCAATGATCTGCAACCGGTTTCCTTCATCCGCCTCGAGGGTAATATCCAGCTCTTCCAGTTCACGAATGATGTCCCCGATTTTCTTTGCCGGCACGGAAAGCGATCCATCTCGCTCGCCCTGAACTTCCATTTCCGTAAGAATCGATACATCCAGGTCCGTTGCTACCAGTCGCAACGTATTGCCTTCCAGCTCCATTAACACATTCGAAAGAATCGGCAGGGTTGTTTTGCTTGGCACTACCGGAGCCACACTGCCGAACGCCTCCTGAAAATCCGCCTGTGATACGGTGAAACGCATCTTGACTCTCCCGGAAATGGTTCGAATAAATGTTTCTCTCGCTGCACGACCGATCACAGCTCTCAACCGGATTATATAAACCGGTTGAATTAAGTAGTAACAATATTCTCTCTCTTTGTTGTTGTTATTAAACCTGTTAATAGTGTGGATAAGACCGGAATTCTAGAATTAAAGCTTTATATTATAATATTTTAAAACAAAATTCTGGTGTTGATAAGGTTTGAATAAACCCTTTGCTTATTCACTCTCTCTCTATCTTTTTTGAGTAATCACAAAATACACTGTCTTATCGGCTCGTTGTTCAGGGGTTCTAAATCACCTGTGAATAAGATTTGTGAATAACTTGAATTTTCCCAATGGTTTTTGCAGAAGCTCCTGAATTTTCCAAAGATACAAATGATACACTGGTACGTCAAGAAGCGATTAAAAAGAAGTACCGAAGTCTCGCGACGGATTAATGAGTGAATGGGAATGGGGATGCATGAGTTCAAACTTCTGTGAACCTGTTAAAGCGTACGGCTTCGAATGGCATGCTCCAGTTGCTGAAAGATTTGCGCAAAGTCCGAATCCGTCGCAAGCCATTCATCGATCTTATTCTTTGCATGCAATACGGTTGTGTGATCACGACCACCAAAATGGTTTCCAACCTGCTTCAGCGACAATCCGGTCATCTTGACACTGAGAGCCATCGCAATCATACGCGCTTTGGCTACCGGTTGAACACGTGTGCGCGCGGAAAGCAGATCGACGGAGAGATCAAAGTGCTCTGCAACCAGGGATTGAATCGTATCGACTCCGACAAGTTTTACCGATCCTCTTCCCCGTAGTAGATCCTGCAATGCATGCTGCGCGGTTTGCATGGTAATATCAGACGCTGTCAAACTGGAAAATGCCAGAAGACGAACAATGGCGCCCTGCAATTCACGTACGTTGTTTTCTATACTGGAAGCAATGTAATACGCTACATCCGAATCCAGATCGACATTTTCTTCTGCCGCAAAACGCATTACAATCGCCAGCCGTGTTTCAAAATCGGGCGGACCGATATCGCAGACCAGGCCCCATCCCATCCGGCTGACCAGGCGCTCATCCAGGCCGCGGAGTTCACGGGGAGGCTTATCCGAGGTTAAGACAATCTGCTTGCCGGATTGGTGCAAAGTATTGAATGTGTGAAAAAACTCCATCTGGGTTCGATCACGTCCTACCAGGAACTGTACATCGTCAAGCAGCAGCAGATCAACGGATCGCCATCGCGCGGAAAACTCGTCGGCACGATTGTTACGAATGGCTTCGACGAAATCCTGCGTAAAACGCTCACTCGAGATGAAACGAACCTTCAGACGAGGATTCTGCGTCAGCGCTTCCCGTCCAATAGCCTGTAACAGATGGGTCTTGCCCAGTCCGACCCCTCCGTAGAGAAGAAGTGGATTGTAAGCAGTTTTCCCGGGCTGACGGGCTACGGCATACGCAGCGGCGCGTGCGAAACGGTTGGGAGGTCCTTCAATGAAATTGTCAAAGGTATATCGTAAATTCAGGCCGGCCGCGGTTGCGGCATGCTGAAGCTGTTCGGCCGGTTCGGAGTCCGATTCAGCAAGCAGCACAGCATCGGAAGCCTCAGGGAACGCAGACGGCTCGGATCGTGGACGGTCGCCGTGTTTTGCCTGAATGGAATAGCGAAGTGAAGCTCCTTCGCCGATTGTGCTGAGAAGGGCATGATCGACCTCGGAGGCATAATGCCCCTCGATCCATTCAAAGAAAAAACGAGTTGGAATACCAACATGCAGTTCTCTTTCGTGATAGTGCAGTGGTTGAATGGGTGAAAACCAGGTGCGAAATGCCTTTTCCGGTATGGAAGCGGAGAGAAGTTCGCAGATTCTGGTCCATAGTTCGACGGCCGTTTCATTGTTGTCCGTACCGGCGGGTCTGGTTAATAGAGATCGTTTCACTTGGTGTAAATTGCTCATGGGTTCACGTCAAGGTGTTGAAGTAACCGGCTTGTCCATGATGGAAAAGGACCAACATACATCCCGCTCACAGTCGAAATTTGTGAGAATAATTCATACGCTGTAAATCCCGAATAGCCAACAGTGAAGCGGGTTGTAGCGCCTGCCCCATTCCAGCGCGGTGCAATATAGATCAGGGCGAAAATGTGAGTCAAGGCGCATATTGTGCAAGACGCGAATCATCCCTCAATGCGAAGCAGCAACCATCGCGAACTGTGAAGTTAGACGTCGAATACAGTATCATTGCTGCCTCGAGAGACAATTAGAGATTTGTAAAATGTTGGTATTGATCCGGTTAGCAACTAAACCAATGATAAAACAGTAATTACAACAAGCGTTCGATATGGCTGCAATTCTTCTTGTCGATCAAATATACCATCTATTTGACTTGACGATCCAACCCCATAAGCACGGAAAACTCACATCACGACCGCAGACGATTCAACGGACGGATTAAGCCGCCTGGACCCTCCACAAAGAAACCGATCGATACAATCGACCGTGCCCCGACGGATTGATGTACAATGCAATACAGCTATTTGCATCTGCCGGTGTTGTGTGATTGAGGTAGTACACGTAGAAGTAAAAAACTGAAAGAGAAGCAATAATAGCGGGAACAGGAAAGATAAGACAGACTGGAAGCGAAGGTAACTATCGGCAGAATTTATACGTGCATAAAGCATGATGATTGATTATAAGAAAGATAAATAGTACGGCTCAGCCGCAGATTAAAGCAGTTCTGACTTTATTTATTGCCGTGGTACTATTAATAGCACGGGGCTGAAATCGTTCGAGATGCAAAAGAGTGCTTGCATTAGAACTCGGAGTTTGTTAAAATCATCCACTACTGTTAGACGTATATGCCGCTGCATACATTTGTACCCAAAAACCCATGGAAGGAACAGGAGATGGCTGCAAGTCAAAAAAAAACCACAGAGAAGCTGGAGGGCATGGATGAGCTTTTGAAGGCTCTTCAGACCACTCTGGCATCTGTAGGCGAGGAAAAAACCCTCGCGGAGGGTATTCTGGAAGTACTGCGCATTCGTTTCGGCGGAGAGCATGGATTGATGCTGGAACACGAGGAAACCACCGGCGGGCTTCGGGAGGTTGCCAAGTTCGGCGAGATCGAAGAAATGCTCGAACAGGATATGCGGATATTCGCCCAATATGCGACTGATCACCCGGAAGATCCGGACAGTGTATTGATGACCAGGCAAGCGAAGAACATCAAGAAACTGGCTGCACGCAAGAGTGTACGGCGTGATATGACAAAGGAAGTGCTTATTTTCCCGTTGGTCTCGGGTGAAAACGCCATGGGTGCGATTTACCTGGGATCCACTTCAGCAAACGGACTGGCCTTGGATACGCTGGACGAAAACAAAGCACTTGCTGTGGGTGCAACCCTTGGCGAGATCCTGGCCATCGACCGTGCGTTGGGACGTCTGAACCGTCAGAACAAAGCCCTGCAGCGCCAGGTGCAGAAGGACAGCAAGTTTGAAGATATTATCGGTACCAGTGAAGCTGTGACGCGTGTGAAGAACGCCCTGGAGCTGGTAGCGGAAACCGATATTCCCGTGACATTGATCGGTGAAGTCGGCACAGGAAAGACTGCCATCGCCCAAATCGTGCATCAGCAGAGCCACCGTTCGGAAAACCCGTACGTAGTCTTTGACGCGGCGGAAGTGCCGGAAAAGATCATGGCGGGTGTCTTGTTCGGGCTGGTCAAGGGTGTACGGCGCTCATTTTCGAAAGGCCGTTTGGGCAGCCTTCGAGAGGCGAAGGGCGGCACCCTTTATGTTAAGGATATCGACCTGTTGCCGACCAACATTCAAACCCAGTTGGTCAATGCCGTGGAACGTGGCGAAATGATCGCAATCGGCGATGAGGTGGAATATCTGGTGGACGTTCGCCTGGTGATATCCACAACAGGCAACATCAAAGAGTTGCACGAGAAGGGTGCTTTGACAGAAGACCTGTATAAGTACATGAAGCAGTTTCCGATTCTGGTTCCACCGTTGCGTAACCGCGCCGAAGACCTTCCCCTGCTGGTACCTTACTACGCCGAAGAAGCCGCCGCATCGTTCGGCAAGTCGATTGCGGGTATCTCCACCGACGTCTACGATTTCTTCGGAACGTACCACTGGCCGGGCAACCTGGCGGAGCTGGAACGTGAAGTACGCCAGGCGGTGCTGCGCACACCAGACCGTACCGGTATGATGAATTCCGGCAGCCTGAGCATGCATCTTGTCAGCAGGCAGCAGCCGACGATCGAAGATACCGGCGAAGGCACACTGAAACAGCGTGTCGCGCGGATCGAAAAGAAGATGATCATCGATGCGCTTGAAA
Organism: bacterium; assembly: GCA_014729955.1. Taxonomy (GTDB): domain Bacteria; phylum Electryoneota; class Electryoneia; order Electryoneales; family Electryoneaceae; genus WJJA01. The sequence goes on along the minus strand of WJJA01000550.1, from coordinate 5,625 downwards.
AGCACAACCACAACCAGTCAACCACGGCAGAGACCCTGGGTCTCAGTCGCCAGGCGCTGATCAACAAGCTGCATCGCTACGGCATCGAGACCGGACGGAAGTACAAACGGAAGATGCGCGAGATCGAAAAGCAAGCCGGCAAGGAAAGCTGAACAACGTCTGAGCCGTCTGAATTCTGAGTGGAACACCGGTGGGCTGGTCTGCCATCGGTGTTCTTTTTGTGTGTCGCCGGCCATCGGCGCACGACCGTGCCGGTGTCGATCTCCTGCGGGATCAATATGCTGCGTAGCGGGATGCCAATGCCCCGGCATCGAAACGTATCTTAACAGGTTCAGCAGATCTCATAAGCTCGAGGAACGCCGGTCTCATGCGTAAAAAAACGGGGATTGCGATAGCCGCGCTTGTCGTCGCCGTCTTTGTGTGGCGATTGGTCCTGTTGCTTGGCGGCGAAGACACCGGAGGAAGCGGCTTTGGCGGAAAACCGGCGGTAGCGGTCGAAACCGATTCCGTCCAAACGGGGCCGGTCCGTGAGATAAGAAGATTCACGGGAACTGTGCGGCCTCTCTACCAGTACGTCATCGCCCCCAAGGTTTCCGGTCGTTTGTTACAGTTGAACAAGCGGATCGGCGACAAGGTCGGTGCCGGCGAAATAGTCGGACGGTTGGACGACGACGAGGTGCAGCAGGGGTTACGTGAAGCGGAAGCGAACCTTGAAATTGCCCGTGCCGGTGAAGCGGAAGCGCGCAGCCGGTTTCAGCTGGCGCGCCAGGAGCTGGATCGTGCGCAGAACCTGCAGGAGGGCGGCTTTGTCACCGAAGCGGACCTGGAGGTTGCACGGTCCCGCTTCGAAGCGGAAAAGGCCGGCCTCGAACTGGCAAAGGCGCAGGTGCAGCAGCGCGAAGCCGCCCTTGAACGAGCACGCATCCAGCTTGGCTATACCCAACTGACTGCACCGCGTGAGGGCTACGTCGCCGAACGGTACGTGGATGAAGGCACGTTGCTGCGTGTTAATGACGCCGTACTTCGCGTGGTGGAAATCGACACCGTAATCGTACAGGCGTCGATCATCGAACGTGAGTACGGCCGTCTCCAGGTCGGGCAAGAAGCGGGAGTTCGTGTCGATGCCTACCCGGATGCTGTCTTCACCGGTCGTGTGACACGGATTGCTCCCGTTTTACGCGAGGAGACCCGTGTCGCGGAAATGGAGCTTGAGGTGATCAACCGGGACGGTCGCCTGAAACCCGGGATGTTTGCCGACGTGACGGTGGTGCTGGCGGACAAAGCACGCACCACTATCGTGCCGTTAAAAGCTCTCGTGCGTGTCGGTGAGCAGGATGCGGTCTACATGGTGGAGCAGGCGGAAGACGGCCCGGTCGCCCGTAGGGTGCCGGTGCAAATGGGTATACGCGGGGTGGAAGCGGCCGAAATTCTCGAACCGCAACTGTCCGGTCGTGTGATCACACTCGGCCAGCACCTCCTTTCCGACGGCAACCCGATCCTGCTGCCGGAACACGAGGGAAAGTCATCCGGCGATCTTGAAGCTGATGTGGCCGGAGGTGGACGTTGAATCTCTCCTCCGGTCCGATCAAGCGTCCCATCTTGACGTTGATGGTCTACCTGATCGTCATCACCGTAGGGTTTGTCTCCTTCACACGTCTGGCGATTGACCTGATGCCGGAGATCACCTGGCCGACCATTTCGATTATCAGTGAATACGGCAATGTCGGTCCGCGCGAAATGGAAGAGCTGGTGACCCGTCCGATCGAGGAGGCGGTCGCCGCGGTGCAGGGCGTCGAGGAGATCAATTCCACCTCAACCGAAGGGCGCAGCACTGTCCGTCTTTCATTCACCTGGGGCAAGGACCTGGAAGTTGCGCTCGACGATGTTCGCGAACGGATCGACCGTGTGCTGGGACGTCTGCCGGAAGAGATGGAGCGCCCGGCGATCCGCAAGTTCGACCTTTCTGCATTCCCGGTGCTGATCATGGGGGTGACCTCCGAGCTGGACCCGCTCGATTTGCGCGACATCATCGACAACCAGATCAAGTATCGCCTGGAACGTATTCCCGGGGTCGCGGCGCTGGAAATCTGGGGCGGGCTGACACGTGAAGTGCATGTCAACCTCTACGCCGACCGCATCAAAGCGCTAAGTTTAGCGCCGAGCGAGGTGATCAATGCCCTGCGGCGGGAAAACCGCAACATACCTGCAGGTGTGTATGACCAGGGCAACCTCGAGCTGCTGGTGCGTACGCAGGGGGAATTTACCACCTTGGACGAGATCCGGGAAACTGTGATCACGGTCCGGGACGGCTCACCCGTGAAAGTCCGCGACATCGCGCAGGTCGAGGACAAGTGGGAAGAGGTGCGGCAGCTGATCCGTGTCAACCAGACCCCGAGTGTGCGTGTAGCGGTACGCAAGCAGAGCGGCGCAAACACCGTGGAAGTGGTCGAAGAGGTCAAGCGCGAGATCGAGCGCATTCACCGTGATATCCCGCATGTGGAGCTGGTGCCGATCATTGACACGTCGAAGTATATCCGCGACTCGATCAACAACGTTGCCCGTGCCACGTTGCTCGGCGGCCTGCTGGCGGTGCTGGTCCTGTTTGTCTTTCTGCGCAACGTGGCAAGCACCCTGATGATTGCAACCGCCATCCCGGTCTCGCTGCTGGCCACATTCGGCCTGATGTACTTCGGCGGCTTCACGCTCAACCTGATGACCTTCGGCGGGTTGGCGCTCGGGATCGGCATGATGGTCGACAGCAGTATCGTGGTACTGGAGAACATCTACCGTCATTTCGAGCAGGGCAGAAGCGCACGCGACGCGGCGATGGAGGGGACACGCGAGGTCAGCTCGGCGATTATTGCCGCGACCCTGACCACCCTGGTCGTGTTCCTGCCCGTGGTGTTCATGCGCGGTTATTCCGGCATTCTCTTCAGCCAGTTGGCGTACGTGGTCAGCTTTTCGCTGCTCTGTTCGCTGATCATCGCGCTGACCCTGGTGCCGATGCTGGCGGCGCAGGTGCTGGCGTGGCGTGGTGCGTCGCGCACACCGAAAACGACCTGGGTGCGCAAGCTTTACCACACCTCCGAAACCACACTGGCGAACCTGGAAGACGGCTACGAGCGTGTGCTGGGCCGTTCCATGAACCGAAAGAAATGGATTCTCGGCGGTTCTCTTGTGCTGTTCATCATTTCGGTGCTGCTGGTCCGTGCAGTCGGGGTCAACTTCATGCCGGCGACCGATGAGGGCGAGGTGCGGGTTTCGCTGGAGGGTGCGGTCGGCACACGTCTGGAGCTGATGGACCAGGCGACGCAAAACGTTGAGCGAATCGTGAAGGAAAACGTGCCGGAGTTGGAAAGCATGCTGGCACGTGTCGGCGGCGGCGGGTGGCGGCAGGCCGGCGGGCACGAGGCGCAGGTACGGGTGAAGCTGGTGCCCCTGGCGCAACGGAACCGTTCCAGCGAAGAGGTGGCTGCGGATCTGCGGGCACGGCTTGAGGACTTGCCGGGTATGAGGGTGCGTGTCCGCGCGAGCGGCGGGCTGTGGCTGCTGCGGATCGGCTCCGGCGGGGAAGACAATGTGACCGTGGAGGTGCGCGGCCACGACCTCGACGTAGCAAGGGCGCTCGGCGAACGGGTGCAGGAGGCGATGCGGAATGTCGACGGCATCACCGATGTGCGCATCAGCCGCGAAGAGGGACGGCCGGAGCGTGTCATCCGGGTGAACCGTGAAAAGGCCGCCGATCTCGGCTTGTCCGTGACACGGATCGGCGAAACGCTCGAAACCGCGGTGGGCGGTACCCCGGCCGGTTACTACCGCGAAGGCGGCGACGAGTACCGTATCCTCGTACGCCTGATGGAAAAAGACCGGCAGGCGCTGGACAACCTGCTCGACCTGACCGTCCCCAACGCCCGCGGGGAGCAGATCGTGCTGCGCAACGTGGTGGAAGCGTCCCCGTACGAAGGACCGATCCGTATCGAACGCAAGGACCAGGAGCGCACGGTGTATGTGTACGGCAACGTCGCCGGACGCGACATGGGCTCGGTGATCGACGATTTGCGCGGCGAGTTCCGCAAGATCCCGGTGCCGCGTGAATTCGCGCTGACCTTCGGCGGAGACTACGAGGAGCAGCAGGAGGCGTTCGACGAGTTGATGCTGGGGATCGTGCTCGCGCTGCTGCTGGTCTACATGGTGATGGCAGGACAGTTCGAGTCCCTGCGTCACCCGCTGGTGGTGCTGTTCAGCGTCCCGATGGCGCTGATCGGGATCACGGTCACCATGGTGCTGTCCGGCACGCCCTTCAGTGTGAACGCCTTCATCGGGGTGATCATGCTGGCCGGTATCATCGTCAACAACGCAATCCTGCTCGTGGACACGGCCAACCTGCAACGACGCGAACAGGGCATGGAGCTGCTTGAAGCGATCGGGTCCGCGGGGAAACGACGCCTGCGGCCGATCCTGATGACCACGTTGACCACGGTCCTCGGCCTGTTGCCGCTGTCGTTCGGGCTCGGCGAAGGCGGCGAGACCCAGGCGCCGCTGGCACGGGTGGTGATCGGAGGACTGCTTTCCTCCACGCTGATCACGCTGGTGCTGATTCCGGTGGTGTATGTGCTGTCCGAGAGGGTTAAAACAATTAGAAATTAAAAAATTACGAATTACGAAATTTTACCGTCGGCCGGCTTTGGGCTTGCCAGGCTAGAATTCATCAGGCTACAATTCATCAGGCTACAATTCATAAAGTTGGGTGGCCCGGGCCTTGGCCCGGGTTTACTGAAAGAGATATGGTTCAGCACGTCGATTGCGGGTGCCCGTGTCAGCTTGCTGACACGGTTCCTCCAACAAGACGGACAACGCACCACACCCCGTGGGAGCGACGACCCGGTGAGTCTCCCCCGTTTTAATCTCGTAGGGGTCTAATTCCTCGCAGCTTGCTGCGGGGTCAGTCACTGGACTCCTCTTAAAGCCCCGCCGGGGGCGTCATGTGAATAGCCCCGGGCGTCAGCCCGTGGGAACAGGATTCCTACCACCCACCAGCCCCGAAGGGGCGGCACAAAAACTGGTACACACGAGCAGGTGGTTCGAGCCCTGATAGGTTCGAGAGTGGGGCAGGCGTCCCTGCCTGCCATATGGGGAGCCGCAGGCCGGGTTCTCCGAACCCGGCAGCAAGCGGGAGAGCCCGGCTTGTTGCACCAAGTTGCAGGAGCAGACCCCAATGGAACATACACACTTGTGGAAACGTACCATGATTGTTCGGACCCCCTAACCCGGATATTTCACGTGTTCAAACTGCGTCAGATGTGAGGCGCGAAGAATGAAGCTGTATTGCCATACCGCGAATCCTTCGCAACAAAGCAGATGACGCAGTTGGGAGCGCTCGAAGGGGGAATGAATAGATAAGTTTGCCTTGAAAACATTCTGTGCCGAAACAAAAACATATAGCGCGACACTATCTTTTTGTTAATATAGTATTTAGATAAGAATATTTTCTTCATTCATGAAATATTCGGGCTAACCCGCAACATGCACCATCCTGAGCCGGCTGACTTCACAAGGGATTTCCCCCATGCAACGCTCTTTCACACCCCCTTCCGACCATGCATCAAGATCCGCAAACCCAATAGT